>CAZRYP010000037.1:0-13597 GCA_964604295.1 uncultured Treponemataceae bacterium | reverse complement strand
GGCTTCCATGCGGATCGCGCCGAAGAAATGGCAGACGCCTCCCCCCTGGTCGGTATAGGTGTCGCGGCTCATCTGTCCAAGCGACAAGCCCGCGGAAAGCAGGTCGACGAGGGTGGCCAGGCCGAATCCTTTATGGCCGCCGAATCCTTCGCCTTCCCCGCCTAAAGGCAGAATACCGCCATAGGAGTGCGTGTTGAAATTGTGGATGACGGCTTCGGCATCCGTGGTCCGAGAGCCGTTCTCGTCTACGGCCCAGCCCTCTGGTATCGGCTGTCCGGCGCGGAGCTTCACTTCGATCTTACCTCTCGGGACTACACTCGTCGCCATGTCCATATGGAAGGGAATCCTCGTGCCGGGGATGCAGACGGCGATGGGATTCGTTCCTAGCATGGCTTCCCTGCCAAAGGTGGGGACGACAAGGGGATAGGTGTTCGTCATCGAGATTCCTATCATGCCTTTTTTTTGCGCCAGCTCCGAGTAATAGCCCGCGATACCGAAATGGTTGGAATTCCTGACGGTGGCGAAGCAGATATAGCTTGTCTCGGCCTTCTCGATGCAGTGCTCCATGGCGAAGATCGACACATGTTGGCCCAAGCCCCTGTTTCCGTCCACGACGAGAGATACTGGAGTCTCGAAAACGATCTCGGGCTCGGCTTCGGGGCGGATGAAGCCCTGCTTCGCCTCGCTGAGATAGCGGGTCAGGCGGACGACGCCGTGGGAGCGGATCCCCCTTGAGTCCGCCTCGACCAGCACGCAAGCCGCTTCCTCGCTCTTGTCGGCCGGAAATCCGGCGCGCTGGAGCGCGGCGGCGGAAATACTCACCAATTCTTCAAAATCGATTAAAACATCTTCCAAGCTGTCCTCCAATATGCGGGCGTCTGAAATGCCGTCGTTCCATGACCGTGGATCAGAGCCGGGGGCCGATCCTAGTGATGCCGAAATCGGTGTAGCCGAAGGCTTCCGATTTTGTCAGCGTTCCATTCGCGATATCCGCGACAAAATCGATCATTTTCGCGGACTCTTCCGCGAAGGTGCCGCCTTCCTCGAGAATCGAGGAAACATCTATATCGATATCATCTTTCATCAGCATCGCGGTTTTCCTGTTGCCAGTGACCTTGATGATCGGCGTGACGGGATTTCCTAAGGGAGTCCCGAGGCCGGTGGTGAAAAGCACCAGATTGCAGCCACAAGCCATGAGCCCCGTCGTGCATTCAGGATCGTAGCCGGGGGAATCCATGAACCACAGGCCCGGCGTCGAGCCTACCGCCTCGGCGTATTCGACGACGCCGACGATAGGGCAGGTGTAGCCGCCTTTGGAAATGGCGCCCAGCGATTTTTCCTCGATGGTCGTGAGACCCCCCCTGACGTTTCCCGGGGAGATGTTGTTGGGTACGGCGACGCCGTCCACCTCGTCCCTGTCCTCGCCGCGGCTGTACTCGACCATTTTCTTGATGCGGTCCACCAGTTTCGCCGCGATTTCAGGGCTGGCGCAGCGCTTGGTGAGGATGCTCTCGGTGCCTATGACCTCGGTGGTCTCGGAGAGGACGATTCGCCCGCCCAAGGTGAAGAGTTCGTCCGCGACGTAGCCCACGACGGGATTAGATGAGAGGCTGGATGAAAAATCGCTTCCTCCGCATTCGACGCCGAGCACGATGCTTGAGGGCTGGACCTCCTCGCGTTTCATGCCCGCGAGGTCGCGGACCATGGCTGACACGATTTCCTTTCCTCTCTTCACGGTCGAAAGGGTGCCACCCAGCTGTTGGGTAACGATGAATTCGACTGGTTTTCCCGACTTCGCCAAATTGGCGGCCAATTCCTGGGGATCGATCCTCTCGCATCCCAAGCCCACAAGGAGGATTGCCCCAACGTTTGGATTTAGCCCCGTATTCAACAGTGTCCTGAACGCCTGCCTATGATCGGCGCCAATCTGCGCGCAGCCTGCCTCGTGGTGGACGGCCACGGCGCCGGGAATATCTTTCGCGATCAGAGAAGCGATATGATTCACGCAGGCGACGACGGGCATTACGAGCGTCACGTTGCGGAAGCCGATTTTTCCATCGGGACGGCGATAGCCTAATAATGTCTTCATCATTTATTCCTCCGTTCTCTTGCTTCCCACATTGTGCACGTGAACATATGAACCTTTCGCTATTTCGCATAGGGAATACCCAATTTCAAAACCATATTTCACGACGACTTCTCCCTCAGGAATCATGGAGAGCGAAATCTTGTGGCCGCGCGGAATTTTTTCGTTGGCCTTGAGTTCGACGATATCGATTAAGCCCTTACACGAGACAATTTCATTTTCCTCGACATCGTCCAGCACGGTGGCGACATTGTCGAGCTGATTCATTATCAGTCCGCGCTTCATTGCTTCACTCCTTTGTTATGGGTATAGGGAAAGCTATATTCGACAGCTTTTCGCTCACGATCGAGATCAAATGCTTGATGTGGTGGGCGAGCAGTTCCTTCGCGCTGCCCAGGTCGCCTTTCAATATAAGCTCGCCGATCTGAATATGCTGCTCGAGCTCGGATCGCACCCAATTCATATCGTCAGGCGGCGAAAATTTCCTGATGACATTGCGGTAACGCTGGATGTTGGCCATCAGCCTTTCATAGGTATGCTGCAGGTAAGGGTTTCCGCATGAGGAGATTATAAGATCGTGGAGGGAGTAATCGAGTTCGTACGGAAGGCTTGTGGGCGACTTGTCGTGAAGCTCGAGGAGTTCCACCATTTTTTTTATGAGGTTGTTCAGCATCTTTTTGTCGATATCGACTATCGCTCTCTCCAGCGCGAGCAGTTCGAGAGAGAGGCGCATTTCGTAGACATATTCGGAATCCAGCTTCGTCATGGGCGCGACGAAGAAGCCCTTATTGTGAATCCTCCGGATGAGGTCTTCCCTTTCGAGCAACTGCAGCGCGCCTCTTACCGGCGTGATGCTCACATTAAGGGAAGCAGCGAGGGAGTTGATATTGAGCGTTTCTTCCGGCGGAATCTCAAGCGAGATGATCCTGTTTTTTATATTCTGATAGACGACTTTCTCGAGGCTTTGCGCTTCAATGGGTTCAATATTCATAGCTTACCTTCCCGATTGTTGTGACCTATATAATCCTCAAGTTTCTTGGCCATTTCGGCTAAAAAGATGGATTCTCCCATTTTCTTGTCTCCGAAGACTTCGACGCTGCAGTAGCCCGCGTATTCAAGCCGTCCGAGCAGTTCGAAATATCGAGGGAAATCGATCTTTCCCCTGCCCACAGGGACATGAAAGGTGTCCGCGAGGTGCACGAAACCCAGTCTGCTCTTATGATCGATAATACTCCTCTCCTGGTCGAGTCCCACGTGATCGGTGTCCAAAAGCCAGCCGAAATTGGAAAGACCGGCGGCGTCCATGAAGGAGCATGCCTGCGATACGGTGTTGAGCGTGTCGCAAATGTCGGGCCTAAGGGGCTCGATCAGCAGTTCCACGCCCTCTTCGCCGGCGAGCTTGTCGAGCGCGGAAAAGGATCCGGCCATCGCCTCGAGCGATGACATCTCATCTCCATTCCATATTTTTCCGCGAAAGCGTCCGATCCCGACCTTGCGCCCCAGACTGCCGGCCAGTCTGATAACGCTTTCGGCCTTCTTCAGTGCGGCCTTTCTGGCCGAGCCGTCAGGGTTGTTCAACATGAGGTTTAAGGAACCGAAGAGTTCGCCGGTGCACAGCTGGCTCACTTCGAGGCCATGCGCCAGGACAGCCTTCCTGAAAACATCCCGATCGAAGAGGTCCGGATCGCCAATCATCACTTCGACACCATCAAACCCAAGCCCTTTCATGGATGACAAAGCTTCGGATAGCGGCAGATCAAGGCCAGTGATGGCATGGTCTCGGTGGAGAGAAGGGTCGATCCACATGTAGGATTTTTTCATTACGTCCTCGCCGCCAGTTTGCAAACGCAGAGAGAAAGATATTTCGCTTCATCGGAATCGGCGCGCGAGGTGAGGACAATCGGACACTTCGTTCCCCAAAGAATCCCGCCCACCGAGGCTCCGGCGAGGTGGACAGCCGCCTTGATCAACATGGCCGCGCTCTCCAGGTCCGGCGCGATCAGGACATCGGCGGGGGGGACGAATGAAAAGCGAAGACCTTTCTTTTCGCAGGCGAGAGGAGAGAGCGCCGAATCCAAGGCCATCGGCCCGTCGACGACCGCGCCGGCAATCTGACCTCTCCTGGCCATGGTCGAGAGAACGGCCGCGTCGCTTCCAGACGCTATGCCCGGCAGTACGAGTTCGTTGGCGCTGAGGATGGCCACTTTGGGCGTCGTCTCGCCCAGGAGCCTGGAACAGCGGATGGCATTGAGCACAATCTCGACTTTCTGCGCTAGATCCGGATAGGGGGTTACGGTACCGTCTGATACGATAATCGGCTTTTCATAGCCGGGCAGGTCGAGAATGGAGCAGTGCGTGATGTAGCCGGTACGGAAAGCCGATTTGACGAGGCCCTTGAGAAAGATGTTGGTGTTGACCAAACCCTTCACCAGAGTGTCCAGGTCTCCCCGGATGCAGAGCTCCAGCGCTTTTTCGATGGCCTCCGCGGGGCTCCGCGCCAGGACCGTCTCGATTCCTTCTATAGTCGAGGGACTGAAAGCTATGGAATCGGCTACTCCGTTTTCGCGTGCCCGTAGCGCCGTCCTCACAAGTCCCTCGTCGGGAAAGATCAGGCCTACCTTGAAATCCGGCGCGCGGGATTCTGCCTTCTGGATGCATCGAGCCAGTGTCTTCGATAGCTCTGCCATGTTTCTCGACCTCCTTCCTAGCAAAACAAGCCGCGCCCCGATCCCATGCCGATCGGGGCGGCTCTCTCGGCCCGCGCTCAATAGTCCAAGGGGAGAAGGTCGCCTCTTAAGACGCCGCGGACGCCTTCTGCGAGCGCCTCCATCTCGAATTCGCCTGGATACCAGAGTAGCCGGCCGGCGAATCCGAGGGAATCGGCGAGCATTCTCCTAATTTTTTCGCTATGTACCACGCCTCCTGTGAAGACGAGGGCGTCAGGTCTGCCGCCGAAGAGAGGAAGGAAGCTGGAGACTCCCTTCGCGATCTGGTAGACGTAGGCGTCGATGACCGACTTGGCCCCCGCGTCTTCTTCGGCAAGCTTCAGTATATCCTGAATGTTTCTCATGCCAAAGTGCGACACCATGCCGCCTTCGTGCGCCAGCTCTTTTACCGCTTCAGGTATGGAAATCACTTTCGTCTCCATGTATTCCAGCAGTTTGAGGGTTGGAAGCCCGCCGGCCCGCTCCACGGCGAAGGGGCCCTCCTGGTCGCTGTTGTAGAGATCGACCATTCTTCCTCGCCGATGGGCGCTGATGGATCCTCCTCCGCCGAGATGGGTCACTATAAGCCCGGCGTCGGTATATTCCATCCCGATCTCCCGGGCGGCCTTTTTCGCGACCGATTTCATGGAGAGCGCATGCGACAACGAGGCCCGGCGGATGCCTTTTATGCCTGTAATCCTCGCCGTCTCGTCCAATTCGTCGACGCTTATGGGGTCAACTGTGTAGCCGGGTACGCCGAATTCCTTTTCGAAATCCCAAGCTATGACCACCGCGATGTTCGCGGGATGCTGGCCTTGAAGTCCTTGTTTCGCGTGTCTGACCATTTCCTCGTTCACCCGGTAGACGCCCGACGGTATGGGCTTAAGCCGCCCTCCTCGGGCGGCGAAACCGCTGAGCCGTCGAGGTTCTACGCCTATGCGTTCCAGATGTTCCAGGACGCTCTGTCTGCGAGCTAAATACTGATACGGGAACAGCGGTAGATCCAGAAAGGCGCCGGCATGTTCCATCTTGGCGCTGTCGACGCATCGCCCATCTTCGTAGAGAGCGGTGCGCGTCGATGTGGAACCGGGATTCACCGCCAGAATCAACATGCTTTATGCCTTTCCCTTCACGTCGCCGACGATCTTCGCGATCAGGGACTCTTCGAGGACCGTTTTTCTGATGCGACCTTCCCCATGTATCCGATCAAGAATTTCCTCGAGCTGATCTTCCGTCGCCTCGATGCCATTCTGCCGCAGATAATACTTTACGCTGGCGTTTCCGCTGAAGGCTCCGTATTTTATTTCCGGACCGGGCCTGCCCACCAGCTGGGGCATGTAGGGCGTCATCGCCGCGTTGATGCCGGCGTCGTTCAACTTGTCGAGAGCGTCGACGACGACGCCCGACTCGACCCAGAACAGTCTTTCGCCTACGACGGGACTGTTGTACGCGGGCGACAGCTTCGCTATATCCTGCACCAGTTTCGACACGTTCCACAATTTGGAAATGTCGACGCCGGTATCGATGTTGAGCAGAATTTTGAGCGCGGCGGCCACTTGCTCCGTCGCAATGTTTCCGGTCCTCTCGCCGAGTCCATTCATCGAGGAGTGAATCGTCCTCGCGCCTCCCATGACGGCGGCTATCATCGACCCCATAGCCAGGCCAAATTCGTTGTGGACGTGGAATTCAAGGCCTATCTTTCCGGGGATTACCTTTCGCAGTTCCTCGAAGGCGAACTGGATGGCCGAAGGCGTACCCACACCGAAACTGTCGACGAAGGCTACAGTTTCCGGATTGGCCGCCGCGGCGATCCTGCTGAAGGTGTCGAGCACGTAGTCTATCGAAGAGCGTGTCGCGTCCCAACCCATGAAACTCACCTTAGTGCCGTTCTTCCTGGCCATTTCAATGCAGTTCGTCACTTTTTCGACGACCTGATCCATGGTGCTGTGATAGACATAGGCGTTCAGGTAGGGATTGACCGCATGTTCGACAATGATACGGTCGACGCCTACTTCGAGGGCCGCCTCGATATCCTTGGGCATAGCCCTGCAGAACGCGACGATCTCGCTTTTAAGATGCATCTGTTTCAGGCGCTTGATCGCCCGGCGGTTCTCGTCGGAGATGATGGGCATGCCCACCTCGATGCGGTCGACGCCGAGTTCGTCGAGGGCTTCGCCGATCCTGACGCGGTCATCTTCCCTCCACACAAGCCCGCAGGTCTGCTCGCCGTCCCGCAGGGTGACGTCGTGGATACTGACCCTTTTCGGCAGCTTGGCGTACGAGGCTCCTACGAGGTAATTCTGGGGGGAGACCCAGCGCTGAGCGTCAAAATATGGCGTGCCTTTCATGGGCATGCCTTTTAATTCATGTAATTCGTTTGTCATTTCCCTTTCCTCCTAGCTTTTGCTATATTAAATTTGCAGTAAAAATATTCAATGTTGCCTACTAAAAACGACATCGTCTCAATCTTTCGCGAAATACATGTCCTGGATCATCTGGTTGGAGTGGATCTCCGATACCGGGCCTTCCATTACGATTGATCCCTGCGACAGAATATAGATGCGATCGCTCAACGGCAGGGACAGCTTGGCGTTTTGCTCCACGATCAGAAGCGTGAGTTTCGTGTTCTTCACGATTTCTTTCAAAGTCCTAAAAATTCTCTGGACAATAACAGGAGCCAAACCCATGGAAGGTTCGTCAATCAAGACGAGATCGCACTTGGAGACAATCGCTCTTCCGATGGCGAGCATCTGCTGTTCGCCGCCGCTTAACGATCCGGCCTGCTGATTCTTTCGGGTAACCAGTTCCGGAAAAAGCTGATAAACCTCATCGATTTTCGCCTTGCGCAAAGCGCCTGGAATTCTAGTGGCCGCCACTTCGAGGTTCTCATTCACCGACATTGCCGGAAACACTTGTCTCCCTTCTGGAACATGCGCGACACCTTCCTTGACAATAGTGTAAGCTGGTTTACCCAAAATTTCCTTGCCGCAAAATTTGATACTGGAACCGCTTTCCGGCTTTACCAATCCAGAAATCGTGCGCAGGAGCGTCGTTTTTCCCGCCCCATTGGGACCAAGGACCGATACCACCTCACCTTTGTTGACATACATGGAAACGGATCGAAGCGCGCTTATGCCGTTATACGCCACTTTCAGGTTTTCGATTTCGAGCATTGCTTCGTGATTGCCATTCATTCTTCGTCTCCCAAATAGGCGGTTATAACCGCTCTGTTCTTTTCGATCTCCTCGAATGGTCCTTGGGCTATCACTTCGCCGAAATTAAGCACATATACCCAATCGACGGCTTTTCTAATGAATTCCATGGTATGCTCGACCAGCAGCATGGTGATTTTCTTTTCCTTGAGGATATCCATGATGCGCAATACCTCGACAAATTCTTCTTTCGTCATTCCGGCTGCTGGTTCGTCGAGCAAAAGCAAGGAAGGTTCAAGCGCGAGAGCTCGGGCAATTTCCAGCGCGCGCCTTTTGCCATATGGAAGCTTGGATGGATAGGTCATCGCGTCGTTTTCGAGGCCAAGCAGCCGCAGAAGTTCCATCGACTTTTCGTATTGTTGGTCTTCTTCGCGGCGCAGTTTTTTTGATCTGAACGCTACATCAAAAAGCGATGACGAAATGAATTTACCCCTTGGAACCAATACATTCTCCAGAACATTCAGCCGATCGAAAAGCTGGATCCTTTGAAAAGTCCTGGCGATTCCCATAGAGGCTACTTTGCATGCCGGCTTCTGCGATATCTCCGTTCCCCTATATTTGATGCTTCCCGATGTGGGAGGGAAAATGCCAGAAATCTGATTGATGAACGTTGTCTTGCCCGAACCATTGGGACCTATCAGTCCGGTCGTTTTTCCTTCCGCTATTAAAAGGTCGATCTCGTTGTTCGCGACAATGCCGCCGAATTTTTTTGTAAGCGCTTTCGTTTCCAGAATATACGACATGATTATGCTTTCTCCTTGCCTTTTGGGTTACGCAAGGTCATAGCTCGCGGATTTTCGCCCCAAAGCCGTGATAGACCATTGAAAAGGCTTGCTCCGAGCCCCTTTGGAAGGAAGATGATGATTAGGAGAACGATAGACGAGTTGACAATAAGGTAATAATTCTCAAAGCCCCTAATATTCAGACGTAGTAATTCGGGAAGCCATGTGAGCAGAACTCCACCCACTACGCCACCACTCATGTGGCGCAGGCCACCGACGACGGCCATCGCGACGGCATTGCCCGATTCAAAAAAGACAAAAGGCTCCGGAGTGAGAAATCCCAACATATGAGCGTAGAGACTGCCCGAGAGTCCTGCCAGGGCGGCAGAAATGCTAAATGCCAATATCTTCGTGTTTTTGGAATTGATTCCGCAGGCTTCGGCGGCTATTTCGTCGTCGTTTACCGCAAACATCTTTCGTCCAATATGCGAATATTTTATCCGGTTAATCAAAACAAGAGACAGCACGGCGAAGGCGAGAAATACATAATAGTACATCGCGTTCGAAAACAGATTATTTCCTATTTTCATAAGAGGAATGTTGAACAGACCCTGAGACCCCCCTGTCAGCTTCGTCAGATTCACGAGCAAAAGCCATATGATCTGCCCAAAAGCAATCGTCATTAGCGAAAGGAAGAAAGCCTTCAGCTTGAATGAAGGGATCGCTACCAAAAGTCCCGCGAGAGCGCTGAGTATGACACCCGCGAGGATGCCGACGGGAATGGGCAGTCCCAGTTTCGCGGTCATTAGCGCCGAGGTATATGCTCCGATCGCGGAGAAACCTGCCTGACCAAGAGAAATCTGCCCCGCGAAGCCGGTAAGAAATACCAAACCTGAAGCCAAGATTACATTCAGCAGGGCTCGATTGGTCACGAAAAGATCATAATCGTTCCTACTCAGCAGAGGTACGCAGAGCAGGAATGCAAAAAATAGAATATAGATAATTCGTTTCAATATTTGGCGCATAGTTTCAATCTCCTTTGGTTGTCCAGTTAAAAATGCCTCGCGGCTTCCAGAGCAGCACGACAACGAGAATCATGAAGGAGATGATATCCTTGTAGGCCGACGAAATGAAAAGCGTGGAAAAGTTCTCAATCAAACCTATCGTGATTCCGCCGAGAATTGCGCCAAAAGGATCGATCAAGCCTCCCATCACCGCGGAAGCGAATCCTTTCACGCCGATTGATCCGCCCCCGAGTTCCAGGGATACGAAATATATAGGGGCGAGCAAAATGCCCGCTATGCCGACTATCGTGGTCGCCATCATGAAGGCGATGGATGTAGTCAAGTTGACATTGACGCCCATGAGCGCCGCGGCTTCCTTGTTTTGCGCGGTTGCCCTGAGCATTTTTCCAATGAAAGTTTTCCGGAGAAGAAAGTAAAGACCGAGAATCAGCAACAATACGACCAGGAATATCCAGAAATAGACCGAAGGGATACTGATCGGCCCCAGCTGGACAAAACTTGTGGCTTCGCCGAAAACGGGCGGGAATGGCTTCGGAAGACCGCCGAAGGTGGCGTTTATGACCGACAGCCATAAAATGCACAGCATCAGCGTTGCGACCACGAATTCGAGTTTGTCTCCGCCGTGCCGGGTGATCGGTTCGTAGACGAGATAGCGCAATAAAATTCCATAAATTGCGATGATAAGGATCGAACAGTTGAAGGATAGAAAAAACCCGAAATGTAGCTGAGTGTAGAATGTGTAAAACAAATACGCGGCAAGCATCGCCGAACTTATATTCGCGAAATTAATCCTGTTTATGCTCTGCCAGAGGAAAACGACGCCGAGGCCTATAAGTCCATAGGTGGACCCCACGGTTACACCGCCAATAATATTTTGAAGAAGATCATTAAAAAGCATGGATGTTTCCTCTCAAAGCCTGGAATTTAGCCAATTCGGCCGGGAATACCGGCCGAATTGGCTATCAAAGAAGCGAACGCTAAGAAAGTCTGACTATTGAATCTTCGTGATAATCTTCCATATCTTGCCGTCGAACTGAGATATGTAGCAGATGTCGGTGTAATTGTGCAGCGCGTCCATCTTCATTCTCCCCTGTACGCCAGAATATTCGATGGTCGACAAAGCTTCGGTAATCTTCACAGAATCAGTGGAACCAGCTGTCTCGATCGCCTTTTTCAGCAGATAAACGCCATCATAATAGCACTGTGCGGGATCGCTGGGCTCTCTGCCCCACTTTGCCTTGTAAGCGTCCACGAATGCTTTTACGGGCGGATCGGTATCCGCGGGATTGAATCCTTGTACCGAGATTACACCCACGGCCGCGTCGCCAGCCAGGTCCGTGAAGGCGGGAACGCCCCAAGCCGAGAAACCGACGACAGGCGCTGTGAGCTTCATCTGTCGATACTGCTTCATCACGACGGCTGCTTCCGGTTCATGGGTAAGTCCGACGAGACAGTCGATGCCCGCGTTCTTGAGCTTGGTTATTTGTGCGGTGACGTCCTTGTCGCCCTCTTTCATGTTCTCGATATCGACAATCTTGATGCCATATTTCGCGAAAGCTTCTTTAGCGACGTCGAGCGCCGAAGTGCAATAGTCCGTGGATCCGACAATGACACCGGGTCTTTTCGCCTTGAGCACCTCTGCTATGTACTTGACCTGCTGGGCGACTTTAATTCCATCATCGGCGCGAAGTCTGAACAGATAATCGTTTTTTACCTTGTCGAACCGGAAGGAAGGGGAGGTGGCTCCCACGAGCATGGGTTTCTTGGCCTGCTGGGCGAGCGTATGTACGCCGATAACCGCCGCGCTCATGTTCGGGCCGAATATCGCCACGGCTCTGTCGTCGAAGAACGCCCTGCGAACGACCGTCGCTGCCGTGCTCGCGTTCGCCTGGTCGTCATAGACCACGAGGTCGAATTTTGCGCCCGCGACTCCGCCGGCCGCGTTGATCTCGTCTATGGCGAGCAAAGCGCCCTGCTTGATGTAGTCGCCCAGGATCGACCCCAGCCCTGTGAACGGGGCGCTGAGAGCGATTTTAATAGGCTTTGATGGGTCGATTTTTCCCTGTCCCCAAACGTTACCGTTTATGAGGATGAGCAGAATCAAGCCTACGAAAACCTTTCGAGAGAGCTTTTTCATAAGATCCTCCTATTCTTGATGCTTCATAAAATATATGATGCATCATGCATGATATATGAACAGTAGACTGAGTTTTTGTATATGTCAACCTTTTTTTATGTCTAATTGAAGGTGATCGGCGATTTTGTCGGAATCAGAAGGGTGGGCGGGCCAGTCAATTGAGAGAGGCAGAGCTAGGTGTCGCACAGCTGATGTATGCATAAAAAAAAGGAAGCGATCCGGCAGTCTTGCCCTCGGATCACTTCCCGATTCTCAATATACCCCGGGAATTATTTTCCCATAAGCCTGAGAAGGCCGATGCTCGTGGCGGGAATATAGGTGAGCACCAGCAGGGCGACGAACATGGCTATGATGAAAGGCCATGCTTTTTTGACAATCTTGTCGAGCGGAATTCCTGTCATTCCCGCCGCAACGAAGAGATTGGCTGCCACGGGCGGGGTCACGAAGCCTATCGCGAGGTTGACCGTCATCAGAAGGCCGAAATGGACCGGATCGATGCCATAGGGCAAAAGCGCGGCCAGGAGGATCGGCGAGAAGATGATGTTCGCCGAGGTCGTGTCCATGACCATGCCAACGAGGAGAAGGAAGAGGTTGACGATCAGCAGTATGACGATCTTGTTGCTGGAAATGCCGAACAGGAAGGCGGTGATCGATTGCGGTACCTGGAGAAGGGAGAGTACCGCGCCCATGGCGGCCGCGGGCGCGAATGTCAGCATGATGCCGCCCACGAAGGAGGTATTGCTGACGAGCATCTTCCAGCACGCCTTGAGCGTCAGTTCCTTGTAGACGAACAGGCCGATGATGATGCCGTATATCGTGGCGACGACCGCGGCTTCCGTCGGCGTGAAGATGCCGCCGTAAATCCCGCCGAGGATGATGATCGGCATCAGGAGCGCCCATTTCGCGTCCCAGGTGGCCTTGAACACTTCCTTCAAGCTGAAGGGGGTTCCATTTCCCAGATAGCCAGCTTTCCTGGACAGGAAGACATTCACCAGGATCAGGAAGGCTGCGACGATGAACGCGGGCACGATGCCTGCCAGGAATAGGTCTCCAATGGAGGTATTGGTGGCCACTCCGTACACGACCAGCGGAATGCTGGGGGGCATTATGACTCCGAGTCCGCCGGCCACCGCCGACAAGCTTGTGGCATAGGTCCTGTCATACTTCGCCTTCACCATGTAGGGAATCATGATCCCGCCGATCGCGGCGACGGTGGCCGGACCCGAACCGGAGATCGCGCCGAAGAAGAGGCAGGCCACGACAGTGACGGTTCCAAGACCGCCGACGTTATGGCCAAAGGCTTTGTCGGCGCAATTGACAAGCCGCTTCGACAATCCTCCGGTCTCCATCACGGCGCCCGCGAGCATGAAACAGGGAATGGCCGTCAGGGGCAGGGATTCGAATCCGGAATACATGCCCTGAGCCAGGAAGGTGAGGTTCGTGGTGCCGAAACCCAGGGCCACAGCCACCATGCCGAGCCCCAGGGATATGCCTACCGGTACGCCTATGAAAAGGAGTCCGGCGGCGACTAACGCTAATACTAATGGTGCCATACGGTGCTCCTCAGCTGGCTTGCTTGTCGCCGCCGGCGGCGTTCTTGCTGGAATTGTAGATTTTCACCCTCTCGATGCTGTCCTGTATCAGCCTGAACAACATCAGGGAGAACATCACCGGCAGAATCGAATAATTGATCCACTTCGGGATGCCCAT
>CAZRYP010000036.1:10194-13606 GCA_964604295.1 uncultured Treponemataceae bacterium | reverse complement strand
GGCGCATGGAAAGAACCGAAATCGCGCTTGACTTCCGCCACGAACGGTGGCAGAAGTAAACAACTTCGAGCCATCAACGGGGGAGTCGCGCATGAAAATCGTCCATGAGGGGGAAATACCCGAGAAGGCCGTTCCTGGAAGATTCCTGCGGTGGATTGCCGATTCAGGCAGCCTGCAGCCGGAATTTCTGAGCGCCTTAACCATGCGCGTCATGCCCGGGGAAACGGTGAAGCCCGCCCATTCCCACCCGGAAGGCGAAGAGCTGATCTACATCATCTCGGGCCTGGGCAAGGTCTACGTCGACGGCGAGGTCGAGAATCTCGCGCCGGGCGATGCCGTGCTGTTCACCAAGGGCTGCGTCCATATGGTGAGGAACAGCGGAAAGGAAGAGATGAAGGTTATCTGCTTCTTCGCCCCCGCCACCTCGCTCGGAGACTATCGCTTCCATCCCGAAGCATCCTTTACCGAAAACTAGTAAACCCGCATCGAGGAGAAGATGGCCATGGACAATCCGCTCAAGCATTTTCATGTCGACAGGAGCGCAGTGCGGTTCATAGGGGAAAACCTCCAAAGGCCGGAATGCATTCTCGCCGAGCCCGACGGCAGCCTCTGGTCAGCCGACGCCCACGGCGGGGTCGTGCATATTTGGCCCGACGCCAGCCAGCGGCTCGTCGCTCAGAAGAGGTCGGCGAATTTTTCCGAAACTCTCGACGAGACCGACAGGTTCACCAAGGGGACACTGCCTAACGGCCTCGCCTTCGCCTCGAATGGCGACATACTCATCTCGAATTTCGGCACCGATTGCCTGGAAGTGATGACCCGGACGGGCGAGACGCGCCTTCTCATGGATTCCATCGAGGGGAGGCCCATCGGCAAGGTGAATTTCGTGCTCAGGGATTCCCGGGACCGGTTGTGGATCACTGTCACGACGAAAGTGAAGAACTGGATAGATGCCCTCGTTCCCGACCTGGATGACGGCTACATCATAAGGCTGGACGGGCGCGGCGCCCGCATCGTCGCCGACGGCCTTCGCTTCACGAACGAAGTGCGATTCGATGCGCGCGAGGAATTCCTCTATGTGGTCGAAACCACGGGGGGAAGGATACTCCGGTTCAGGGTCGACTCCAACGGAGACCTCGGGGGCCGTGAAGTCTATGGTCCTTCCCACCTCGGGCGGGGAGCCTATCCCGACGGCATAGCCTTCGACGCCTTCGGCAACCTCTGGGGGACGATGGTCTACTCGGACAAGCTTTTCGCGATAACGCCCGAGGGGGAGCTTCTGATACTCCTGGACGAGGGCGACGAGGAAAAGGTGAGGCGCCTGGACGAGGCGTTCTACGCGAAGAAGGTCACGCCGGAGATCCTCTTCGAGACGGGAAGGGGAATCGCGCCCTGGATGGCGAGCGTCACTTTCGGGGGACCGGATCTCGGCACCGTGTACATCGGATCCCTGAAGGAGACGAGCATTCCCTATTTCCGCTCCCCCGTGCCCGGCCTTCCCATGGTTCACTGGAATAAGCGATGAACGGCTCAGCGGACGGACTGAAGCCGGCGGCATTCAGCCAAGGAGACTTCCTGTGTCAGACGCTATGATGAAGGCGGTACGCCTCAACAAACCCAACGATCTCGAATACTGCGACATCGCCGTTCCCGAACCGGGCCCGGGAGAGGTGCTGGCTCGCGTGGAGTCGGTGGCGATATGCGGCACCGATCCCCACATCTTCGCCGGGGATTTTCCCGGATTCTGGCCCAAGGCCTTTCCCCTCATCCCGGGCCACGAGTGGTCCGGCGTCGTCGTGGGGACGGGCGACAGGGCGGAAAAGCTGGGATGGAAGAATGGCGACAGGGTCTGCGGCATAAGCCATGTCGGCTGCGGCCAATGCCCCATGTGCCTTTCAGGACGCTACAATCTCTGCCTCAACTACGGCAGGGAGGAGATGGGCCATCGCCAGTACGGCCACTACTCCCAGGGCGCTTACGCCCAGTACATGAGGGCTTCGGTGAAGAGCATCGCGCGCATCCCCGACGACATGGACTTCGATGTCGCCGCGTGCATGGACCCCTTCAGCATCGCCCTCCATGTGGTGAGGCGCTCCAGGCTGGAGCCGGGCGATTCGGTTCTGGTGAATGGGTCGGGCGCCCAGGGCCTCATGAGCATCATGATAGCCCGCGCCATGGGCGCGGGGAAGATTTTCGCGAGCGGTTCGGGCTTCCGCCTGGAGGTGGCGAGGCGCCTGGGCGCCTTCCCCATCGATTACAGGAAGGAAGATGTCGTCTCCCGGGTGCGCGAGCTTACGGCAGGGATGGGGGCCACACGGGTCATCGAGTGCGCCGGCACGGCGGAAGGCATCAGGCAGGCTTTCAATTCCGTAGCCAAGGGCGGCTCGATCTCGATGGTCAGCCTGCCTCCGGGCGATGTGCCCGTACCCATACGGCGCCTGGTGCTCGATGAGATCGACGTCTACGGCAATCGGGCCAACCCGAATACCCTCGAGCCGGCGATCGCCATGGTCCGCGAAAACAAGCTCGATATCGCCGGCCTCATCACTCATGCCTTCCCTCTCGCGGAATTCGCGAAGGCGCTGGATATTTTCGTCAACCGGAAAGAGAATTCTCTCAAGGTTGTCCTGAAGCCCAATCCATGAGCCGCGGCGCGGCGAGGCCGGGGAGGAGGAGTTCATGATGAAGGATTTGCGGGACTTTCTCAGGGATTTGTCCGGGAATGACAAGGAATACATGGTATCCGGGGCTTCCGTAAGCCCGGACAGGGAAATCACGAGGATAGTCTACTTTCTCCAGCACCGCAACGAAAATCCGGCTATCCGATTCGACAAGGCGAAGGGCGCGTCCATGCCCCTGGTCACGAACCTCCTGAGCAGCCGCGGCAGGTTGGCTCTGGCTCTCGGCTGCGATGAGTCCGACCTGGACCGGACCTTCAGGGCCCGTGAGAAGAACCGGATCCTCCCCGTTCTCGTGGGATCGGGTCCCGTTCAGGAAGTCGACTACGACGGCGCCGATGTCGACATAACCAAGTTGCCGGTGGTCACCCACAACGAGGGCGACGCGGGACCCTACATCACCGCGGGCATGATGACGGTCAAGGATCCGGACACAGGCATCAGGAATACCGGCATCTACAGGCTGATGGTCAAGGACGGCAGGCATACCGGGATACACCTGGCGGAGACGGGTCACGCCTACATGATTTTCAAAAAATACATCGAACGCAGGCAGGACATGCCGGTGGCGATCACGATCGGAGCCCATCCCGCGCTCTATCTGGGATCCCTGAGCCTCGCTCCCTTCGGCGTGGATGAATTCGAGGTGATGGGAGGAATGCTCTCTCAGCCCCTGGAGCTGGTCAAGTGCAGGACAGTCGATCTGGAAGTTCCTGCCAACGGGGAAATCTGCC
>CAZRYP010000036.1:0-10184 GCA_964604295.1 uncultured Treponemataceae bacterium | reverse complement strand
GGAAGGACATATCTCCTGGGATTTGAGGGAAACCGAGGGACCGGTCGGGGAGTGGCAGAGCGTCTACAGCCAGCGGCATTCCTACCCGGTGCTGACCATCGGACATATGAGCACGAGAAAAGATCCCATCTACATGGACGTATGCTCGGGGGCGGCCGAGCACCTCCTCATGGGAGGATTGCCCAAGCTCAGCAGGATATTCGAGAGCGTCAGGCAGGGCTGCCCCGGAGTGAAGGATGTCTACATGCCGCCGGGGGGCTTCTGCCGGAATCTCTGTTACCTGTCGATGAAGAAAACCCTGGAAGGCGAACCCGCGACCGCGGCAGCTGCCGTCTTCGCGGCCGATTTCTTCGTCCGCCATGTGGTCGTCGTCGATGAGGACGTGGATATCCATTCCGACACGGAGGTCCTCCAGGCTCTCCATCTCAACATGGTCCCCGGCAGGTGCTTCATCATGCCCTACGCGAAGGGAGATCCCACCGATCCGACCAGCAGGGAGGGTGTCGTGTCGAAAATCGGCATCGACGCTACGAGACCTGTCGGCAGGAAGCTCGACAGGATCGACTGGAAGGAAGGCTTCGACAAGGTCGATCTCGGATTGATATTTCCCGGAAAGTGGTAGGATGACTTGACAACTCTCGCTGTCGACCTTATAAATATTTAATATCCCAAGGAGGTCACGCGTGAAAAAACTGATCATGGTACTGGTTGTCCTGGCTCTCATCGCCGCTCCGGCATTCGGCCAGAAGAAAGTCGAGCTTCTCATGGGCACCGCGAGCATGGGCGGCGCCTTTTATCCGGTTGGACAGGGTATCGCCAACCTGGTTACCAAGTATTCCGGCACTTTCTCCATGGTTCCCGTCGTCACGGGCGGCGCGGTCGAGAATCCGAGGCTCATCGATTCCGGCGACGTCGACTTCGCGATCACGAACGCGAACATCGCCTATTTCGCCTATACCGGCACTTCTCCCTACACCAAGAAGCTCGACATGGCCTGCGTGGCCAGCCTCTATCCAAGCGTGCTGCACATGGCCGTGCTCGCCAACTCTTCCATCAAGGACTTCGGCGATCTCAAGGGCAAGCGTGTCGCGGTCGGACCGGCCGGTGGCGGAACCCTCGACATCCTCAAGGTCCTCCTCGAGGAATACGGCATGACGATCAAGGATATCACGCCCAGCTACCTCGCCTACGGAGATGGCTTCAGCGAGATGTCCGACGGCAACGTCGACGCGGCCTTCGCGCTTTCCGGATACCCGGCAGCGGCGGTCATGCAGACCGTAGCGACCAAGGCGATCAAGTTCGTCGAGATCGCTCCCGCCAAGCTCGAATCCATCATCAAGAAGTATCCCTACTACACCGACATCACCGTTGGGAAAGAAGTGTACAAGACACAGAAGGATGCCGTGCTGATCGGCGTGCAGAATGTCCTTATCGTGAAGAAGAGCCTTTCCGCCGACACGGTCTATACGGTCACCAAGACCTTGTTCGAGAATCTGCCCGAGTTCGCGGCCGCCAATGCCAACGCCAAGCAGATCGACGTGAAGAAGGCGTCTCAGGTACCCACTCCCCTCCATCCCGGCGCCGAGAAGTACTTCGCCGGCAAATAGTACCTGGATCGCGATTCCGGAGCGGCGAGTCCGCTCCGGGCCCCGCCCTCTCCCAAATCCCTTTCAGGAGCTTTCCATGCAAGAAGTATCTGGATTCAAGAAGACATTGAGCACCGTGATAGCGGCGCTTTGCGTCATGATAGGCGCGTTCCACATCCTCAATGTATCCGGGCTGATCGTCTTCTCGACCATGGTCGTGAGGATAATCCACATATCCTTCATGATGACGATCGCCTTCCTCACCTTTCCCCTGACTAAAAAGGCCTCCGGAACCCCCTTCGACTTCGGACTGCGGCTCTTCATGTCGGCCCTGACCATAGCCGGAAGCCTTTACATGCTCCTTCGCTGGGAAGATATCGCCAATACGGGGGGCATGACCTCCTATACCGACGCTATTGTAGGACTGGTGATGATCCTCGTGGTGCTGGAGGCGACTCGCCGCAGCGTCGGCCTGGCTCTCGCCATCATATCCGTCGTGTTCCTGGCCTACCCCTTCGTCGGACCCTATCTGCCGGGAATGCTTCACACCCGTACGATCAGCATCCAGAGAATTTTTACTTTCCTCTTCACGACGAGCGAAGGCATCTACGGCATACCCATCGGCGTTTCGGCCACCTACATCGTCCTTTTCTGCATCTACGGCGCCTTCCTGAGCGAATTCGGCGCTGGTGACTTCTTCTACGCGGTCGCGAAGAAAGCGACCAAGGGTCTCATCGCCGCCTCGGCCAAGACCGCGGTCATCTTCAGCACCCTCATCGGCATGATCTCCGGATCCGCCGCTGGCAACGTGGCGGTGGCTGGCGTCTTCACCATTCCCTGGATGAAAAAAGAAGGCTACAAGGATTACGAAGCCGGCGCCATCGAAGCCCTGGTATCCACGGGCGGGCAGATAATGCCCCCCGTCATGGGAGCCGCGGCCTTCATCATGGCTGAGATCCTCGGCGTTCCCTATACGAACATAATGAAGGCGGCCATCATTCCCGCCCTTCTCTTCTTTTCCTCGACATTCATCATCGTGCATCTCCTGGCCAAGAAATCCGGGATGAACAAGAAAAACGTCGAGGAGGAGGCCAGCCCGCAGAAGGTAAGCCTTCTCGAGGGCGGGGTGCACTTCCTCATCCCCTTCGTCACGCTTCTCGTGATGATGTTCATGAATTTCTCGCCCTTCAAGGCCGCCTATTGGTCCATACTCACCCTGCTGGCGGTGAATATCCTCTGGAACAGGAAAATCGACGGGAAGTTCTTCCGGAAAATCATCAACGCGCTCAAGGACGGAGCGAAGTCCACCGTCTCCCTCGCGATAGCCTGCGCGGCTGCAGGGATCATATCAGGCGTGCTTTCGGTGACGGGGCTCGGATCCAAACTCTCGTCGATGATAATCGCCTTGTCCATGGGCGTTCCCTTCCTGGCACTGCTCTTCACCGCCATCGTGGCAATTATCCTGGGCATGGGGCTTCCGACCACGGCCGCCTATCTCATCCTGGCGACGGTGATCACTCCAGCCCTCACCCAGATGGGAATTCCACTCCTCACGGCCCACATGTTTGTGTTCTTCTATGGGTGCCTTTCGACGATAACGCCGCCTGTGGCCCTCGCCGCCTACGTGGCCGCGGGCATCGCGGGAGCTGACATCAATAAAGTCGGATGGACGGCCTTCCGCTATGGACTCACGACCTTCATACTGCCCTTCATGTTCGTCTATGGACCCGCCCTCCTCATGGAAGGATCGACCTTCGAGATCGTCGTCACCGTCGTGATGGCCGTTTTCGGGGTCTATGTGATCGCGTCGGGACTGGTGGGATATCTGAAAGGATCCATCCCGCTCTGGCTGAGAGCTCTGCTCTTTTTCGCGGGCGGCTGCATGATCATGCCCGGACTCGTCACCGATGGCATCGGCATCGCGATCTTTGCCGCCTCCCTTCTCTATGTCTCCATGAAAGCGAAAAAGACCGGGCGGACGGCAGCCTGATGGGACGAACAATATGACCGTGGAGCGAATAAAGAAGATTTCAGTCGTCGAGCAGGCGATCGAAAAGATCTATGATCTCATACGGACACAGGATCTCAAGACCAATGACCGCCTTCCGCCGGAGCGCGAACTCTCGGATATGCTCGGCATTTCGAGGAATTCCCTGCGCGAGGCCATAAGGGTCCTCGATATGCTGGGAATCATCAGGGTGGATCAGGGAAGCGGGATGGTGATCGATGCCACGAAGGTGTCGGATACCGTGACGAGGCATCTGTCCTTCGCCCTCCTCCTCAACAGGGACAAGCTGCGCGAGCTTTTCGAAGCCCGCCTGGTTATCGAGACGGAGTGCGCCGGGCTGGCCGCCGAGAGGGCGACCCCCGGCGAGATCGCCGAGCTCCGCGCGGCCTATGCCGATCTCGTGGAATCGAAGGCGGACAGGGCAAAGGGCATACAGTGCGAGCTCCGGCTCCATTCCCTCACGGCCAGGATCGCCCACAATGTCGTATTGGAGCAGATTCTTTCATCCCTGCGCCAAATCCTGAGGGAGAGCCGCGAGACGACGGTGCCTTCGAGCGGCGTCACCGCGACGACCGTGGAGTATCAGGAAAAAATCGTCGACGCGATAGGCAGGCACGATAAGGCCGCCGCCCGCGCGCTGATGCATGAACATCTCGTAGCCGTGGCCGAGAGGGTCAGGGTTGGAGCGGAGAAGGCCGCGTCGCGGGAATCGGCCGGGGCGGCGGAGAAGCCGGCGTGAAGACGACGCCGCGAGGAGAGCAGCTATGAGCGAACAATACAAGAGCGAAGGCAAATGGTGGGTGAGCCCGTATAACTTCAAACCTGAAGTGACGGCCCTGCGCCGACAGCCGGCGAAGGTCCTCATCCATGACGCCACCCTCCGCGACGGGGAGCAGACGCCTGGCGTCGTCTTCCGTAAGACGGACAAGGTCAGGATCGCGAAGGCCTTGGATCTCGTCGGCGTGGACAGGATCGAGGCGGGAATGCCGGCCGTGTCCGTCGAGGATTTCGAGGCCATCCAGAAAATCACAGCCCTGGGGCTTAAGGCCAAGGTGTTTTCCTTCGCCAGGGCCATGAACGAGGATATAGATCAGGCTTTGGCCTGCGGCGCGGACGGAGTCGTGATCGAAGTGCCCATCGGGTATCCGAAACTCGTCACCCAATTCAAGTGGACCT
Organism: uncultured Treponemataceae bacterium; assembly: GCA_964604295.1. Taxonomy (GTDB): domain Bacteria; phylum Spirochaetota; class Spirochaetia; order Treponematales; family Rectinemataceae; genus CAZRYP01. The sequence goes on along the minus strand of CAZRYP010000036.1, from coordinate 5,414 downwards.
GGGAGGATGTGGTCCGGAAGACGGCCCCCGTCATCAACTACGCCAAGTCCAAGGGCCTCTACACGGTGTTCTTCCCCTACGACGCCACGAGGGCGAGGGAAGGGGACCTGGACGCCATGCTCGAGTTCATCATGAGGGAATCGGCGCCCGATTCCATAGGTCTCGTCGACACTATGGGCTGTGCGACGCCCGAGGCGATCGCCTATCTCACGCGCAAATACATCGACTACACCCACCTGCCCGTCGAAATCCATACGCACAACGATTTTGGCATGGCCGTGGCCACCGAACTGGCCGCGGTCGGGGCCGGGGCCTCGGTTGTCCACTCCTGCGTGAACGGCCTGGGGGAGAGGACGGGCAATGCGGCCCTCGAGGAGCTTATCATGGCCCTCGACCTCCTCTACGGAGCGGACACGGGATGCGATTACGGCGCCCTGCCTCGCCTCTCGGCCCTGGTATCAGAGCTGAGCGGCGTGCCCATAGCCCAGAACAAGCCCGTGGTGGGCGAGGAGAATTACACCCGCGAATCGGGAATCGGCGCGAACCTCGTCGTCGAGGATCCCCTCGTCATGTTCGCCACCCATCCTGAGCTCACCGGACGCAAGGGCAAGGTCGTGCTGGGCAAGAAGAGCGGCAAGCTCTCCATCGTGTTCAAGCTGAAGGAACTGGGGCTCGGGGATCTGGACGAGGGTCAGCTGTCGGCTGTCCTGTCCACGGTGAAGAAGCAGGGCAACGAAAAACGCTGTCTCGTCAGCGACGGGGAATTCGCCGCCATGGTGTCGGCGGTACGCGGAACGAAGTGAGGAAAGCATGAAAATCATCGATCTGAGCCAGGAAATATTCCCGGGCATGCCCGTGTTCAACGGCCACCCCGAGGTGACGATGAAGCCGGCGGTCACCCACGAGCAGCGCGACGGCATAGAGAACCCGACCACGGTGTCCCCCGTTGTGCACGAAATCGTCCTGGGCGAGCACACGGGTACGCACGTCGATGCCATAAACCACTTCGCGCGCATACACATCGGCAAATCCATCGACAAGATGCCCCTGGAACAGTTCTATACGGAAGGCATCTGCCTGGATTTCTCCCGCAAGAAGCTTCTGGAATTCATCGAAGTGGATGAGATCAAGGCCGAGCTCGAACGCGAAGGCAAGGAAATCAGGAAGGGCGACACCGTCCTCTTCTATACCGATCACTACCGCCGCCACTTCGATACGGACCAGTGGAACAATGGCCCCGGAGTCACCCCCGAGGTGGCGCGATGGCTGGGAGAGCAGGGTGTTGCAGCCTTCGGTGTGGAACCCAGGTCGCCCGGCGTCCTAGGCAAGGGCAACAAGGAAATCCACTCGATCTGTGGAGAGCTGAATTACCCTCATTACGAGAATCTCATCAACCTCCAGCTCCTCGTTCCCTACAAGCGCTTCAGGTTCATCGCCTTCCCGCTCAAGTTCCGCGGAGGCACCGGCTCGCCGGTGCGCGCCGTGGCCATCGTGGAAGAATAGGAAAGGCCATGGACGCGTCGCGGGAAAAGCGAAGGCGGCTCGCCGCCCTGGTGACGGAGGGTCTGGCGGCCGCGCGGCCGCTCGCGGCTTCGGAGAGGCAAGCCCCGGAGGGCGAGGCTCCGGTGCCGGGGATGTCCCCGGCGGCCGAGCCCGGGCGCCTCATGGAGGCGACGCGCCGCGCGGCCGAGGCCCAAGGGCTGGAAATCATCCCGACCTGCTGTTTTTCCTGCAATACCGCCTGCGAGGTCCTGGTATTCCGGGACAAGGTGACAGGCCGCATCGTCAAGATAGAGGGCGATCCTTCGTCGCCCGTCACGGGAGGCTTCGCCTGCCCCAAGGGGCTGTCCGCGGCGGATCTGCTCTACAATCCCGCCAGGCTTACGAAGCCGCTCAGGCGTCTGGGGCCGCGAGGCTCCGGCCAGGTTCGGCGGCCCCTGCCAGGCATCGAGGCCGGGAGCGCCCAGGGAACCGTTCCTCCAGGCTGGGAGGAGATTTCCTGGGATGAAGCCCTGGGCGAGATAGCTTCGAAGCTCCTGGGCTACAGGGAGTCGGACGGGGCGCGGAGCATCGCCTTCCTGGAGGGGACGAGGAGGGGCTGGAGCCGTGTATTCTCCCGCCTCGCCAATGCCTTCGGGGCGCCGAACCACGGAGCCGCCGGCTGGGCCCAGTGCCTGTGGCCGCGCCTCGTGGACTGCCGGGTCACCTTCGGGGCCCAGTATCCAGAATCCTGCGATTTCGCGAACGCGAAATGCATCGTCGTGTGGGGGTCGAACCCGGCCGCCACCTGGCCGCTGCAGGGCGCGGCCATCATGGACGCGAAGGAAAGGGGAGCCCGGCTCGTCGTGATCGACCCCAGGCTCTCGGAAACCGCGGCCAAGGCCGACGACTGGATCAGGATCAAGCCCGGGACCGATACGGATCTCGCGCTCGGCTTCATCCAGGTCATCATCGAGGAAAAGCTTTACGACAGCGGCTTCGTCGAAGCCTGGACCACTGGATTCGACGCGCTTCGGACCCATGTGGCCTGGAGAACGCCCGAAATCACGGAAACCTTGACGGGGGTGCCGGCAGCCGCGATCCGCGGCGCGGCGAGGGCCTACGCCGGGACGAAACCTTCCTGCATCACGCGCTGCGTCACCGTCGACCAGACGGCCGACTCGGTCCAGACCTGCCGCGCCCTCTCCATCCTGATGGCGATAACCGGAAATATCGACATACCCGGCGGGAATGTCCTCGTCTCCGGCAGGGGCGAAATTTCCCAGAACAGCCATGAGTTCATACTCGCCTCGAGGTTGCCTGCGGAAGTCCAGAAGCAGAGGATCGGCTTCGACCGCTTCCCTCTCCTCTGCGGCGAACTCTCCTCGGTGCCTTCCTCTCATATGCCCAGCCTCTGGAGCACGATCCTGAGCGGGGAGCCCTATCCGGTCAAGGCTGCCTTGATCTTCGGAAGCAATGCGGCCCTGTCCTACACCAATTCGAATCTCGTGAACCGGGCCATGGAGAAGCTGGAATTCCTGGCCGTCTGCGACATCTTCCTGACGCCCACGGCCCAGATGGCCGATATCGTCCTCCCCGCATCCTCCTGGCTGGAGAGGGACAATGTCATATCCTCCTTCCAGACTTCCCTCGACCATACAGTCCTCCAGCGGAAGTGCGCGGAAGCGGGGGACTCGAGATCCGACGTCGATATCATCTGCGACCTGGCCAGGCGCATGGGACTGGGAGAACTTTTCTGGAATGGTTCCGAGGAGCTTTACGACCATCTGCTCTCCCCCACGGGCCTGAGCTTCCGCCAGGCTCTGGAGAGGAGACGCCTCTACGCTCCCCTGAAATTCGGGAATTACCTGAAATCGGGATTCAAGACGCCTTCGGGCAAGGTGGAGCTCTACTCGTCGATGCTCGCTTCGAAGGGCTGCGCCCCCCTGCCTCCCGGATCCCCCAGGCCGGATCAGGCGCAAGCCGGGGATGAAGGATCGCGGGACGGGCGGTATCCCTATGATTTCAGCACCGGCGCCAGAAGCATCTTTTTCCGCCACACCGAAAACAGGCAGAATCCATGGCTCCGGGCCCAGCAGCCCGATCCTGTCGTCTATATCCATCCCGACACGGCCGCATCCCGGGGCATCTCCGAAGGCGATCTCGTCGAAGTCTCGACGCCCACGGGGAGCGCCCGTCTCCGCGCCAGGCTGGAGCGCGACCTTTCCCTCGATTTCATCGAAGCTGTACCGGGCTGGAGCGGGGAGGGGAACATAAACAAGGCTCTCGGCTGGGAGCGTTTCGCCGAGGGGATCGGCACCGTGCCGATGAGGGGTCTCAAGTGCCAGATAAGGAAGGTTGCCGATGTCCGATGAAGCCCTTCTCTCCATAGACCTGGACCGGTGCTGGGGCTGCGGCACCTGCGAAGTGGCCTGCGCCCTCGAGAAGAAGACAGGCCCGGGCATGGGCTTCATCAAGGTGGAGGAATCAAGGAGCGATGGCGGCGAAGCCCTGCCGGGATCTCCCCAGGGGCGCGGTTTCGTGCCTATCCTCTGCCAGCACTGCGATGAACCGGCCTGCGCCGACGCCTGCCCCGCCGGGGCCATCGTCCGGGGCGGCTCGGGACTCGTGAAGATCGATTCGGAGCTCTGCATCGCCTGCGGAGCCTGCGAGGAGGCCTGCCCCTATGGCGCCATCGCCATTTCGCTGGACTCGGGCAAGCCGGGGAAATGCGACCTCTGCGCTTCCCGGCAGTCGGCCGGCCTCCTGCCCGCATGCGTCCAGCACTGCCCCGGCAAGGCTATCGTCCTGGGACCGGCGCCCGCGGCCGGCGGTGCGGGACGGGGCGCCTCCGTCCTGAAGCGCGCCTGGACGGTCGGAAAGGTCAGGTACATCGCCCGGAGCTGATGTCCCCCCGGATCAGCCTCCCTTCTCGCGAAGCGTGGCCTTGAACTGACGGCTCAAGTTCCTCCAGTGGGCGCGTTCCGCGGCCTCCGAGAAGGGGCTCTGTCTTCTCTCCAGGAATTCCAGCTCCCGGCGCAGTTTCCTCCAGGCAGCGATGCGGTCGGCCGGCACCGTTCCCGATTCCACGGCGGCCCGAACCGCGCAGCCGGGTTCCTCGCCATGGGAGCAGTCCCTGAATCTGCAGGAGGCGGCCAGGGCATCTATCTCCGGAAAAGCGGCGTCCACATCCTCCACTGAAGTCCAGAGCTGGATCTCCCTCAGGCCCGGCGTATCGATGAGAAGGGCGCCCGAAGGCAGCCGGAACAAAGTCCTGCCCGTCGTGGTATGCCTTCCCTTGTGATCGTCGGCCCTGATGTCCTGGATGCGCTGGACGGATTCCCCCGCGAGGACGTTGAGCAGGGTGCTTTTTCCCGCCCCCGACGAGCCGATGAGGACGGCGGTGGCGCCGGGGAGAAGGAATTCGTCGAATCGATCCATGCCCATGCCGGACAGGGCGCTCACGGCGAACACCGGTATCGAGGAGGCTATCGCCTTCGTCCTGGCGACGAGGTCGCCAAGGTCGGGGGCGAGATCGGCCTTTGTGACCACGATAACGGGGCGGGCTCCCGAATCGCGGACAAGCGCGATGTAGCGCTCGATCCTGCGCGGGTTCCAGTCCTTCCCCGCCGCGGCTACTATGATCGCCATGTCGATGTTCGCGACGAGGACCTGCTCCTCCACCTTGTCATGGGCCGTGTCTCCCTTGGCCTTGCGCGAAAACCTGCCGACCCGCGGCAGGACCGCCTGGATGACAGCCGGGGCTCCGGGCTTCCGGTCGACGAGGACCCAGTCTCCCGTGACAGGCATTTCTGAGGCATGAAGTACGCCGTGAAGGAACCGTCCCGAGGCGACGGCCCTGATTTCCTCGGTTCCGTCTCCGTTCCGGTTTCTTGCGATGAGTGTCCATGTTTCCCTGCCGGTTTCCGCGACGC
>CAZRYP010000035.1:0-13832 GCA_964604295.1 uncultured Treponemataceae bacterium | reverse complement strand
CCGTAAGGCCCACGATGTACTGTCCTTCCGCTCCGATATTGAAGAGGCCTGTCCTCGCGGCAAATGCCATGGACAGCCCGCAGAGGATGAGGGGAAGGCTGGCCGTGAGCCATTCGCCCACGTAGCGAATGTTCCACGTCCCCCTCGTCACGTCGAGGCCGGTAAGGGTCTGAAGCATCGCCGTATACATCCCGGCGGGGTTTCTCCCCACCGCGACGAGAAGGAGGGTGCCGCAGAGGAATCCCAGGAGGACGACAGTGACCGATATCGCCTTGTCGGAGGCGAGCAGCTTGTCGATAAGGAGGGGCGAACCGCCCGGCTTGCCTTTCATGCTCCCTCCTTCACTAGTGCCTGCGCGCGCCGCATTCCCGCCATCATTGCCCCTATTTCCCTTTCCTCGGCATCCTTCCCGTCCACCATGCCGACGATCTCGCCCTTGGAAATCGCGGCGATGCGGTCACAGAGGTTGAGTATTTCGTCCAGCTCGAAGGATACGACAAGGATGGCTCTGCCGTTGTCCCTTTCCTGGATTATCCGGGAATGGATCGTCTCGATGGCGCCTACGTCGAGGCCGCGCGTGGGCTGGGATACAACCAGCAGGCGGGGGGAAAGCTCGATCTCCCTCGCTATGATGACCTTCTGCTGGTTGCCGCCTGACATGGAACCGGCCTTCGTGGAGGGGCCTTCGCCTGCCCTGATGTCGTAATCGGCAATGAGCCTTTCCCCGTATCGGGCGATTTCCGCATAGTTCAAGGCTCCGCCGCGACCTGAGAAAGGAGCTTTCATGTAGCTTTTGAGCACGAGGTTCTCGTCCAACCTGAAGTCGGGAACCAGGCCGAAGCGCTGCCTGTCTTCAGGCACATGCCCCATGCCGGCCTCGATCCTCTCGTGGATCGTCGACGCGGTTATGTCCTTGCCGCAGAGGAATACCGAGCCTTTGTCGATGGGAAGGAGGCCCGTGAGGGCGGCGACGAGTTCGCTCTGCCCGTTCCCGTCCACTCCGGCGATGCCCACTATTTCCCCGGAACGCACTGAGAGGGATAAGTCGCGTACCGCGTGAAGGCCCTTGGCGTTCCGCACGAAGAGATTGCGTATCTCGAGGACGACTTCGCCGGGATGAGCCTGCGCTTTATCCGTATGGAATTTCACCGCGCGGCCGACCATCATCTCCGCCATCTCTTCTTCCGTCGTCCCGCCGACGTCGACAGTCCCGATGTACTTGCCGCGGCGCAGGATGGTGCAGCGCTCGGCCGCCTGTTTAATTTCCTTGAGCTTGTGCGTGATGAGAATAATGGTCTTGCCTTCGGCCTTGAGCCGCCGGAAAATGGCGAGAAGTTCGTCGATTTCCTGAGGGGTCAGGACGGCCGTAGGCTCGTCGAAAATGAGAATCTCAGCATTCCGGTAAAGGATCTTGAGGATTTCCACGCGCTGCTGCATGCCGACCGAGATCGCTTCTATTTTCGCCTTGGGATCCACGTCCAACCCATAGCGGGATGAAAGTTCCGCCACCTTCTTCTCGGCCGAAGCCAGATCGACCTCGCCGGAACGGGTGCGCGGTTCCTTGCCCAGGATGATATTCTCGGTCACCGTGTAGTTATGGACAAGCTTGAAGTGCTGGTGGACCATCCCTATGCCCTGTTCCGTGGCTTCGTTCGGGTCCCTGATCCGTACTTCCCTGCCTCTCACGAGGATGCGCCCGGAATCGGCGTCGTAGAGTCCGAAGAGGATGGACATGAGGGTGGATTTTCCGGCGCCGTTTTCCCCCAGGATCGCGTGCACCTCGTTGTCCAGGACGCGTAAGGTGACATCGTCGTTGGCCACCACTCCGGGGAAGGCTTTCGTGATGTTCAGCATTTCGATCGCGTAGCCGGCCATCGGAACTCCTTGAATGCATCCCTGAAGGAAAAACTTTTACTGGTCGCTGGCCTGGAGGTTCGCGGGAACGAGCCCCTTGGCCTTGGCTTCGGCGTAGGTGGGTATGACCTTGATCTTGCCGGAGATTATGTCCTTCCTGATGGCGTTAACCTGGTTGACGATGGCTTTGCTGAGCTCGGGATTGGCCGAGGAGAATCCCACGCCGTCGCTCTTCATGTCGAAGACGACCACGCCGCCCTTGAAGGTGCCGGCTTTTACGGCGCTGAGAGCCACCTTCGTGGAGGTTTCGACGCGCTTGAGCATGGAGGTGAGCACGGCGGATTTCGTGCCTGAATAGACCCCGTCCTGGTACTGGTCGGAGTCGACGCCTATCGCCCACACGTTCTTGCCTTGGGAGCGGTATTCCTTGGCCTGGGCAATCGTGCCGTTGCCTGTTCCGCCTGCAGCCGAGAAGATGGCGTAGACTCCGGAGTCGTACCAGTTCTTGGCCTGTGCCTTGGCGAGTTCGGGTTTTCCCCAGTCGTTGGCATAATAATCGACAAGCTGGGCGTTGGGCAGGACGGACTTGATGCCCTGCACCCAGCCCATTTCGAACTTGGTGATGACGGGGCCGGGAACGCCGCCGATGAAGCCGAACTTAGGATTGGCGATCTTGTCTTCCTTGGCCTTGAGGGCCGCGGCCACGCCGACGAGGTATGAACCCTCATGTTCGGAATAGGTGGCTTCCATGACATTGGGCTTTCCGATCCAGTCCACGTCGACAATGAGGTATTTCTGCGCGCTGTACTTGGCGGCGACTTCGTTGAGAGCGTCGGCCCATGTGAATCCCGTGACGATGATGAGGTCGTATTTCTCGTCGGAAGCCTGCATGAGGTTGGGGATGTACATGTCCTGGGTCTGCGCGGTGAGGACGTCATAGAACTTGCCGCGTTTCGCGGTCTTGGTCCAGCTGTCCCCGTAGAAATCGAGGATTCCGCGCCAGGCGGCCTGGTTGAAGGACCTGTCGTCGATGCCTGTCGCATCGGTGAGCAGGCGGCTCGTGGGCTGGGCGGCCGCGGCTGCGATCGCTCCGAATGCGAGGCCCGCGACGAGTAGCATCGCGATGATTCTTTTCATGGGTTCCTCCGGTATTCATAGATGGCGCCGAACGGCGTCCGATCAGATTATACGGCTGGCGCTCCGTATCGTCAACGTTTTCGCGGACTCAAATCTCCGCCACGACATGGCCGTGGTAGTACTGGTCCCGCAATTCCTTCACCTGCTGGTCGGCGAGGTAGTCGTCGAAGCTCATGTATCTGTCGATGATCCCGCCCGGGCATATCTCGACGATGCGATTGGCGATGGAAGTGACGAACTCATGGTCGTGGCTCGCGAAGAAAAGCACTCCGGGGAATTCTATCAATCCGTCGTTGAGAGAGGTGATGGCTTCCAGGTCGAGATGGTTCGTCGGTTCATCCATGATGAGGCAATTGGCCCCTGAGAGCATGAGGCGGGAAAGCATGCACCGCACCCTCTCTCCACCCGAGAGAACCTTCACGGGCTTGAGCGCGTCGTCTCCCGAGAAGAGCATCCTTCCGAGAAAGGATCTGATGTAGGTGTCGTCGTCAGAGGACGTGAATCGCTTGAGCCAGTCCACGATGCTCGTGTCCGAGAGGAAGAGAGGCGTGGCGTCTTTGGGGAAATAGGCCTGTTCGACGGTCTGGCCCCAGTAGAGATCCCCGGATTCGGGGGAGGATTCGCCTCCGAGAACGGCGAAGAGCGCCGATTTGGCGATATGCTCGCGGCCCACGAAAGCGATCTTGTCCGTCCTGTTTATATTGAGGGAAAAGTTCCTGAGAATGGGCTTGCCTGCGTCCATGATGTTCAGGTCCACTATCTTGAGGACATTGTTTCCGATATCGCGCGACGGCTTGAAGCTGACATAGGGGAAGCGGCGCGATGAAGGCACGATGGCTCCGAGATCCAGTTTTTCCAGTATTTTCTTCCTGGATGTGGCCTGCCTTGCCTTGGAAGCGTTAGAGGCGAAACGCTGGATGAACTCCTTCAGGTCCTTGGCCTTGTCCTCCCTTCGGCGCTTCAGGTCCTTCTGCTGCTGCACGAGGATCTTGTTCATCTTGTACCAAAAGTCGTAATTACCCGAGTACATCCTGATATGGCCGAAGTCTATATCGCAAACATGGGTGCACACAGAGTTGAGGAAGTGCCTGTCATGGGACACGACGATGACGATGTTCGGGAATTCGATGAGAAACTCCTCGAGCCAGGATATCGAGTCGAGATCGAGGCCGTTGGTGGGCTCGTCGAGGAGGAGGATGTCCGGGTTGCCGAAGAGGGCCTGCGCGAGGAGGACACGAACCTTGAAGGATTCGCCTATTTCTTTCATGAGCTTGTCGTGGAGGGATTCGGGAACGCCCAGGCCGGAGAGAAGCATGGCCGCCTGGGCCTCGGCTTCCCATCCGCCCATCTCCGCGAATTCCGCCTCGAGCTCGCTCGCGCGGATGCCGTCGGCTTCGGAAAAATCGTCCTTGGCATAGATTCCGTCACGTTCTCTCGCGATGGAATGGAGTTTTTCGAAGCCCATGACCACGGTATCGAGTACGCGATGCTCCTCGAAGGCGAAGTGGTCCTGTTTGAGCGTCGCCATGCGGGAGCCCGCCGAAATGACGATATCCCCCCTGTCCTGCTGGATTTCGCCCGAAAGTATGCGGAGGAAAGTGGTTTTCCCCGCTCCGTTGGCTCCGATGATGCCGTAGCAGTTGCCTGGAGTGAACTTCAGGCTCACGTCTTTGAAGAGGCTCCGTTCGCCGAAGCCCAAGGATAATTCGGTTACTGATATCACATCTCAAATAGTCCCTGCAATCGCGATGAATTTCAAGGGGTGCGGAGGGAGGAAGGCCGCGGTGAATCGCTGATTCCTGCTCCTTACCCTCGCGCATCGACATTGACGCGGGAGAGACCGGGAGGCTACATAGTAGGCAGGTGGTTCATGTGTTCAAAATTCTTGTCCTGTCGGATATTCACGGTCGAAGCGACATGGCCGCCGCCATCGCCGCGCGTCATCCGGATATAGAGTTCGTGTTCATAGCGGGGGATCTCACCAATTTCGGGAACGAGGAAAGCCTGCGCCAGGTCATCGATGCTCTCGGAAGCGACGGAAGGAAGCGGAACATTTACGCCGTGGCCGGGAATTGCGACACGAAGCCTGTCCGGCGCCTCATAGGCCTGGAAGGTCTTGACGTGGAGGGGAGGGTGGTCGAACTACCCTTCGCCACACTTGTGGGCGCTGGCGGGGGATTGAAAAGTGCCGGAATCACGAGCTTCGAGCGCAGCGAAAACGAGCTCATCGAAGCCCTGAGCCCCCGGTTGACCGAGGCGGCGAGAAAGGTCCGCGACCTTCCACTCATCGTACTCAGCCATACGCCGCCCTACGGGACCAACGCCGACGCCCGCGGGGAGAACCATGTAGGAAGCAAGGCTTTCGCCCGGATGATGGGGATGCACAAGCCCGATGTCTGGATATGCGGGCATATCCATGAATCGCGCAGCGTGTCGAAGGAAGACGGAACCCTCGTCTTGAATCCCGGCCCCTGCAGCGGCGGCTGCCACGCGATCCTTGAAATAGGAAAAGGCCCCGACGGGATTTTCCTCGTCAGGGCCCAACTCTTCAGATAATATGCGCCGCCGGTCCGGCGGGATCAGCGCCCGGTGGGACTGTAAAGATACTTGAAGTAATCCATGCTCGTCGACAGCGTTTTCTTGAAATTGGGCACCGTCGCCTTGTAGGATTCCATGGCTTTCCAGAACTCGAAGAAGGATGCGTCCCTTCCGTAGGCGTCAGAGAAGATTTTTGTGGCTTCCGCGTCCGCCTTTCCCTTGAGGGTTTCCGACTTGGCATATGCAGAGGAGAGCACGGACCGCTGCTCGTTCTCCAGCTTTCCCAGCCATTCGGCTTTCTTGCCTTCGCCATAGGACCTGAATGCCTGGGCGATCTGGTTCCTTTCCTTGATCATGCGCTGGTAGACGGAGTCGGTGAGCTCTTCGGAATACTTGATCTGCCGGGGTATGATGTCCAGCACTTCGATGCCGTATTCCGGCGCTATGGACGCGACGATCTTGATCATCTCATCGGAGAGCGATTCGCGTCCCTTTTCAATTTTCTCGAACTGGGTTTGGGAGTTCGTGAGTTCGTCCAGCGAAGAGGATCCTACCGACTCGCCCGTCTGGAAAGTCTCGGCTGGCTTTGACTTCATGATCTCGTCCGAATTCCTTACGGCTTCCCTGAGGTAGTTTGACGAGATAACCGTGCGGACCGCAGAATCGATGACGTCGTCCAGGCGGCCGTAGGCGCTCTCCAGGCTGCCTATCGATTCATAGAACTTGACCGGGTCCACAATCCGCCAACGGGCTGTGGTGTCCACCCATATGAACTGGTTTTCCTTCGTCGGGATACGCTGTTTTTCGCCATCCCAGGAAAGCAGCTTCTTGGGATATTTGATTACGTCGTCCACGAAGGGACTCCTGAATTTGAGTCCCGCGTCCCCGTGCACCTTGACGATCTTCCCGAAGCGGACGACGACAGCGCGCTCGCCCTCGTTCAGGATGAAAAACGGCCCTACAATCAACACTCCGGCTACGACGATAGCGAGCGCGGCAGCTAGGATCACTGACTTCTTCATTTGGGCTGCTCCTTGGTCGACTCGAGGATCTTGACAGGCAGGAGGTTGGTGAAGGCTTTGTCGATCAGCTCGACATCGGTGCTGTCGGAGAACACTTCCTCGACCATTTCATAGTAAAGACGCTTCCTGGTGACATCGGGAGCCTTGCGGTATTCATCCAGGACTGACACGAAGCGGGCGACGTCGCCCCTGGCCTTGTTGACTCTCTCGGTAGAGTAGCCCTGGGCGATCTCGAGTATCTGGTCAGCCTGCCCTTTGGCCTTGGGAATTTCGGAGTTGTAGGCTTCCTTGCCCTCGTTGATGAGGCGGTTCATGTCCTGGATGGCCTTGTTGACATCCTCGAACGCGTCCTGGACCCCGGCCGGCGGCACTATGTTCTGGAGCTGGACCTGGGTTACCTCGATCCCTATTTCATATTTCGTGAAAATGGTATTCATCATCACGACGGCGTTGTCCTGGATGTTCTGGCGGTCGGAGCCTATGACGCCCAGGATGAGCCTGTCGCCGACCAGCCTGTTGATCACCGACTGGGAGATGTCCCTGATCGTCTTCTGCTTGTCCGAGACATTGAAGAGCCATGCTCGCGGATCCTTGATCTTGTACTGGATGATCCACTCGACATCGACTATGTTGAGGTCTCCCGTGAGCATCGTCGATTCGTCGGGAAATTTCTGTTCCGAGTACTGCGTGACCACACCGCTCTTGATGGTCCTGAATCCGAAAGTCTCGGTCTGGATGACCTTCGTCTTCACCATGTAGGCTTTCTGCAGCCCGAAAGGAAGCTTGTAGTGGAGTCCCGCGCCAAGGGTCTTCGAATACTTGCCCAGAGTGGTTATGACCGCGTTTTCGGTCTGGTCCACGACGATGAAGCTCGTGGACATGAAGACGATCACGGCGATCGCAACGACCGCGATGATGATGACAGGGCCCTTGAGCGCTATTTTTGGCATCTTGGGCTTGAATACCGGATCGGGCATGGGTGTCCCCTCCTAGAATCGGAATTGCCTCAACAACGAATATACTTCATTTTCATCGATGGATAACGAGGATTGTATAATTTTTAGAAAATCGGAGGGGAGGGGGACGGAAATACTGAGTGGAAGGCCGGGAAGCAGGACTGAACCGAAGGCCATCTCCCAGGCATGGAGCCAGTACGGTCGGCTGCTTCTCTTTCCGCCGTACTTGAGGTCTCCGACGAGGGCGTGCCCATGAGCGGCGGCCTGTGCCCTTATCTGATGCGTCCTGCCTGTACCGAGCCTGAGAGCGGCCAACGACACTCCTTTCAGGGAAACGAGAGGGAATGCTTCCGTAAGCGCCTCCTTTCCCGGCGTGGCCGAGGATGGATCCGCTTCCGGGCCGACCAGGCTTTTACGTTTCGTCTCGTCCCTCGACAGGGAATCCCGCCAGACCGCGGGAGACTCGAGAGACCCTTCCAGGAGAGCGACATAGGTTTTCCTGACAGATCCCTGCCTCATTGCTTCGCTGAATATCTTCGCGCCCTTCAGGCTGCGGGAAAAGGCGATGATTCCGGAGGTGTTCCTGTCGAGCCTGTGGAGCGGCCCCGGAACGAAGGACTGAGAATGATCCAGCTTGCCTTCGAGGTATCGCCGTACCATAGCGTCAAGGCTCGCCGAGCCGTCATGCACGAGAATGCCCGCGGGCTTGTCGAGAAAGAGGATGTCGGGAATCTCGAGAAGGATGGGGGGGAGCTGGCAGTCCAATCCTTCAGCCGGCATTTTGAACTTTTCCTTGTCATCTTCACGAGGTTCGGCCGACACGAGGACGCGGCTCAGTTCGACGGTGTCGCCTTCTTGGCAGCGGTAATCGGGTGACCGGCGGGCGCCGTTGACGCGGATGTCGCCTTTCCTCAATGCCTTGTGGATGGAAGAAAGACTCATGGAGGCGAGAATGATCCGCAGGACCCTGTCGAGTCTTCTCCCTTCGTCATCGCGGCCGAGGATACGAATTGTTCCTGGAATCATCGCATCATGGTATAGGGGGGGACGGCCGGAGGTCAACCTGGGCCGATAAGTAGGAAGCTTCGCGAAGCTTCCCTCCAAGGCTTGACATGATGGGGCAGGAGCGGGAAACTTCTGGGGCGATGAGAAACAACGCAGACGATATCCGGACTCTCCTTGGCAATCCCATTTTTCTCTCGGCTTTTTTCAGCCTTCTTATCGCGCAGTTCATCAAGTCCGCCATATCCCTGCTCAAAGCCAGGAGGGAAGGCTTCGGCGAAGCGCTTCTGATATTCCTCTGGCGAACCGGCGGCATGCCCTCCAGCCATTCGGCCGTGGCCATATCCATCAGTGCCGCCGTCGCACTGACCGAAGGTTTTTCCAACCTTTTCATCGTTTCCCTCTTTCTTTCCCTCATCGTGATACGCGACGCCCTCGGCGTGCGGCGTTCCTCGGGCATACAGTCGAAGACGCTGAACAGGCTCGGAAGCGACCTCTCGCTGCGTTTCGGCATCAAATACGATTCCGTGAAGGAAGTCCACGGCCACTCCTGGCCTGAAGTCTTCATAGGCGCGGCGCTCGGTCTATGTATCGCGATAGCCTTCTGCAGGCTTTGATCCCCGTTTCGGCGCCCCCGGCCTGTATCATACAATAATCGAATTCGATGTTTTTGTATGGCAAGGCTGGGAAATCTCGACGCCACCCATAAAAAAGTGAATTCCGCAGGATTGCTCTTTCCCAGAATCTTTAAAGTGGTATAGAATCCACTATCAAAGCTAAGGTACAGGGCAGATGCAGGGCACGAAAGTCATACTTGGTACATACAACACCATGCCGGACGGCGCTTCGGGAAAGGTCTTTGAACTGACCTACCAGCGCTCATGGCGGCCCTTCCTTTCCAGCCTCTACAAATTCCAGAACATCTCGGCCGTGCTGTACTATTCGGGCATCGTCCTGCAGTGGATCGAGGAAAACCATCCGGAATTCCTGCTTCTGCTCGAGGAGATGGCGAGCCGAAAGCAGATCGAGCTCCTGGGAGGCGGATTCTTCAATCCCTTGTTCCCGATACTCCAGCCTTCCGACAAGATCGGCCAGATAGAAATGCTCACCACCTATCTGAGAAAGACTTTCGGCCGACGCCCCGCCGGAGGCTGGCTCTACGAGTATTCATGGGACGCGGGGCTCCCCGTGATTTTCAGGAATTCCGGCCTCGGCTACACCTTCCTACTCGCCGGCATCCTGGATGAAGCCGGCTTCATAGAAGATGGACGGTTCGATCCGCTCGTGACCGAGGATCAGCGGAAACTTCTTTATATCTTCCCGGTTTTCGATCTCGACGCCAACTCAGGGATTCCCCTTCCGTTTGAGCGCGCGCTCGAAGGCCTCATGGATTCCCACCCGGGATGCAGGCTCTATACGATGATGGTCGACGGACACTCGGTTCCGGGAATGTGGGAATCCTCTGGCCTCGAGTCTCCCGATGTGATGTTCGAAAAATCCTTCGCCTGGTTCCAGAAGAATTGCCTCGATATCGAGACCGTCACAGCCCAGAGCTATTCGCGGACCCTGAAGAACGCGAAGCTATTCTATCTTTCATCCTGCGCCTCGGCCCGATTGGGTTCAGGCTTCAAAAAGCTTTCCGGAGGATCGTCCCAGCTCTGCGCCCCCTCCCTCCCCAAGCAGCTCATACTCCAGAACCCCTTCAGCAAACGCCTTTACGACAAGATGTACCATGTCCATTCTCTCATGACCCTGCTCAGGGGAGACAAGGCCAGGAAGAAAAGCGCCCAGGAGGACCTCTGGAGGTCCCAGAACGGCGAAGCCTACTGGGAAGGGGAAGTGGGGGGAGTCAGGAGGCCGGAAGTCAGGATAAGCGCGTTCAGAGCCCTCATCGAGGCGGAGAAAGCCACCCGCGTGCATGGAAGCTTCTCGCCCGGCATCGTGATGGACGACATAGACTGCGATGGAGAGAAGGAAGTCCTCTATCAGGCCGCCGATATGAACTGCTATATCCATGAGAGAGGGGCGGGGATTTTCGAGCTGGATTCCTTCAGGACCAAGCAGAATTATTGCTGCGCGTACGATCTTCAGCCTCCTGCCGGATGCTTCATCGACAGGATTTTCTCCCATGGCGGGTTCGAGGAGGAACTGCTGAATCTTGGAACGCAGTCCTACACGGTGAGCGAACGCGAAAAAAGTCCCCAGAAGATAACATTCGGGAGGGAGTTTTCCCTGAAGGCGGAATCATCGCAGCACGCATTCGCGATCAGGAAAACCTATCTCTTCCAGAAATATTGCATAAGCGTCGATGTCGAGCTTATCAACCGTTCACCGCAGCAGGTATCCCTCCGCTTCTGTTCCGAGCTGAACATCCAGCCTGCCGCCGGCCTGGACGATGTGGAGTTCTACGCCTCGGAAGGCAGGACTAGGGAGAAGCTCCCTTCGCTCATGAAAATGCCTTCCTTCAATGCCGAATCCATCGCGATACACGCGGCCCAGGGCAAGGAATTGATGGAACTTAGGTCGGACAGACCCTTCCGGATGCGCCTCGAGCATAGTATGGACAGGCTTGAAACCCCGCAAATCCTCAGGCTCCACGACAGACCCCTCAATCCCGATCCGGCTTTGGGCAATGGGGAAGTGTTCTATCAGGGGACAAGGATGCTATTCGGCTGGGACAGCGTCATGCCGCCCGATTCGTCCGCGCGCTTTTCCCTCTCCCTGCATCTCTGAAATTCCCGCTTCCGCCAGCTTGCCCGATCCCGTCTTTTTCCCTACAATAGGCTATGCCACCAGCAGTATTGTTGCCTGAAACCCTGACGGGGAAGAAGATACATTTCATCGGCGCCAAGGGCACGGGCATGGCCGCCCTGGCCGAGATACTCGCCGCGAAGGGCGCTGATCTCTCGGGCAGCGATGTCCCCGACACATTCTATACCGACGCGATTCTCCGCAGGATCGGGATGCGGCTGAGCGAGTCCTTCGACATAGGCAACCTGCGTCCCGGCACCGACCTCGTGATCTATTCCGATGCCTACAATGCCACGACGAATCCGGAAATGGCCGAAGCTTCGCGCAAGGGCCTCCCGATGCTCAGTTTTGCCCAGGCGCTGGGCGCGCTGTCCCGAAGAAGCGACTCGTCGGGAATAGCCGGCGTCCATGGCAAGACGACGACGACGGCGATGGCGGGCAGCATCCTGGCCGCCATCGGCAGCCCCGTAACCGTGCTCACCGGTTCGGCGGTGTCATCGTTCGGGGACAGCTGCACGATGATCAGGGGCGAGCGGTACTTCGTGGCCGAAACCGATGAATACAAACGCCACTTCATGCATTTTTCCCCTCGCAGGATACTGCTCACGAGCGTCGAGAGCGACCACCAGGATTTCTACCCCACCTACGAGTCGATACGGAGCGCGTTCTGCGATTATGTCCTCTCCCTTCCGCCTGAAGGGCTCCTCGTCTACTGCGCCGATGACAGGGGCGCGGCCGAAGTCGCGGATTTCGCCCGAAAAACCCGTCCCGATATCAGATATGTCCCCTACGGCTTCGCCGCCGCCGGAGCCTGGAAGATCCTTTCCTGCGAAACGGGGGAGGGCAAGACCATGTTTTCCGTCGAGGCCGCCCCGCGGATCCTGGAACTGCGCCTTCCCGGAAGACACCTCGTACTCGACGCGGTCGGAGCCCTGGCCCTCGTAAGCGACATCGTCGGCGATAGCCGGGACGGAAGGGGTATGGACGACTCCCAGTGGAGCCTCGCCGCGAATGCCCTGGAGAGGTTCCGGGGCTCGCGGCGCAGGAGCGAGGTGATAGGGGAGGCCGCGGGAGTGCTGGTCATGGACGACTATGCCCACCATCCCACGGCCTTGAAGACGACCATCGAAGGCATAAAAGCCTTTTGGCCTTCACGCCGCCTCGTGGTCGATTTCATGTCCCATACCTATTCCAGGACCATCGCCTTGATGGACGAGTTCGCGGCAAGCCTGGATTCCGCCGACTGCCTGGTGCTTCATGGAATCTATGCCTCCGCCAGAGAGAAGCCGGTGGAAGGGGTAAGCGGCCGGAATCTTTTCGAAAAGGTGAAGATCCGGAGACCTGACCTGGTCGACCTGTCGGCATCGGGAAACCCCGGAGCGCCTGATGGGAAAAGTGGCTTCGCGCTCTATGAGGAACGCCATCGCGATGCTGCCCCGAGGCTTTTATCCCTGCTGCGCGAACGGGATCTGTTCATCACCATGGGAGCCGGGGACAATTGGAAACTGGGTGAAACCCTACTCGACTCTTTGAGGGAAAAGGAAAAAAGCGATGTTTAAAAGCATGACAGGCTTCGCGCAGAAGGACTTCGCCTTCGAGGGATTGTCCGGCGGCATGCAGGTAAAATCCTACAACAACCGTTACCTCGACATTTCCGTTTCCCTTCCGCCCCAGATTTCCTCGTGGGAGCCGAGAATTCAGCAGCTTATCTCCGAGCGGCTCAACAGGGGGAAGGTGGAATTCGGGATCAGGCTGAAGAGAATGGATCTGCCTGTCTCGGTCCATGCCGACGTCTCCGCCGCCAGTGCCGTCCGCGAAGCGATGGCTCTCGTCGCGGCGGCCTGCGGTATGGACGAAAAGCCTTCGCTCGCCCTCGTCTCCTCATTCGAAGGCGTCCTCGCCTACGAGAGGAATTTCGACGGCGACGCACTGTGGGAGTCGGCTTCCCTGGAAATCGGGACCTTGCTGGATGAATTCGAAACCTCGAGAAAAAGGGAGGGGACGGCGACCGAGACGAATATCCTCTTCGAGCTGGAGCGCTTCGAGAACGGACTGGCCCTCGTGCGCAGGAACATAGCCGAGATCGAAGGCACGCTCCGCCGCCAGCTTCAAGCCCGATTCGAGGAACTTCTGCCCAAGGGCTACGACGAGCAGCGCCTCCTCCAGGAGATAGCCGTTCAGCTTGTGCGCTTCGGAGTCAACGAGGAAGTGTCCCGCCTGGATGCCCACATCGCCGCGTTCAGGGCGATCGGAAAGGATGAGGCTCCTGCCAAGAAGCTGGACTTCCTCAGCCAGGAGATGAACAGGGAAGTCAACACCATCGGCTCGAAGAACATGCTCATACCTGTCGCCCACGCCGTCGTCGACATGAAGGACGCGCTGGAAAACATCAGGGAACAGCTCAGGAACGTGGAATGAGCGCCGGAATCTCATCCATCATCGCGATATCCGGAAAATCAGGCTGCGGCAACACGACGGTATCCAAGCTCGTGGCGGGAATTCTCGGGCGCGAATTCATCAACTACACCTTCAGGAAAATGGCGGAGGAAAAGGGTATGAGCCTCGCGAAAAT
>CAZRYP010000034.1:10221-14094 GCA_964604295.1 uncultured Treponemataceae bacterium | reverse complement strand
CCGCAGGCCGCCCCCTCGCCGCATTCACCGCGACTCGCCCCATGGCCCTGGAACATTGAGCAGGCCATCGAGTTCCTTCCACGGCACCACGAAGGCAAAATCCCCCTCCGCATAGGGAGCCAGTCGGTAGCGGTCGTAGTGGAAGCCCACCCCCGATCTGCAGATGAAGATGCTCTCCGAGGGGAAGATCCTCTCTTCGAAAAAGCCGTGGGCAACCAGGCTGTCCCCCCTCCTCTCCGCCGATCCCGAAAGCAGGCGCAGGGCTTCGTCCCTCAGCTTGCCTTCCAGCGCCTCTTCCCATCCTTCGATGAAAAGGTCCCCTGAGCCCAGGACCTTCCCCTTTCCGGCATCGACGATATGGAAGAGCGTCGTCGTATTGCCGTGGGCGCCTCCGCTGAATACGTAGCGCTCGGCGGCCACGGAATACAGGTCGGTTCCGGAGGGGATAAGGAAGTGCCGCTCCACGAATACGGGGGACCAGCGGGCGGTTGTCCCCGCCCTGCCCCGATCGTTCCTCACTCCTTCCCAGCGGTACCTGGCGTAGGCAAGCGTATCCCGTCCCAGGCGAAGCTCCCTGTCCAGGAGGTCCTCCTCCTCCGGGGAGATTCCTACGAAGGCATCGATGTGGAAGAAGGGGAGTCCGGGATTCGCTGCCCCGTCCGTCACGGAAAGGGGCTTAAGTATCCTGCCTGCCTGGAAAATGCTCCTCCGCTCCGCGTCCGCCAAGCCCTGGAAGCTTCTGAGACCGAGCGCGGGCAGTCCGCTTCGTACTAGGTTGTAGTTGCCGGAGGACTCGGCCAAGCCTTCCAGGCGCAGCCCGGCGCTTCCGTTCAGGCGCGGCTTGGAAAGGATGAGGCGCGGCCGCGATTTCCCCGGGATACGAATCTCGGCGCGGATTTCCTCATCTTTCGACGCGGTGCCGCTGAAAAATCCATAAAGCAGCCTGTCCGGCCATTCGAAGAAACCCCAGGCATCCTTGCCCGATCTCTGGAGGCTTATGTATATCCCCGCCCCTGGGGAGGCATAGCCCATTATCGAGCCCTTCCTCGCCGACAAGCCCGAAGCCACATCGATCCGCGATGCCGCGGTGAGGAATATTGCTGCGGCCAGAACGGCGAGCAGGCCGGGAATGGCCAGTCTCGCCCATCCGGCTTTCGATCCAGCCTTCAATACTGTACCCCTTGGCTACCCCTGCGCGGGAAGCATAGCATTTTTATCATAATTGCATGAAAAATCGGCGCCTCTGGTGTCCGGCACGAATTTTAGTGATATAATAGTATATAGCGTATAAAAAGCCGAGCGTTTCCCGGAATGGTTGACAATGATATATGCAGGTGCGGAGCCTGTTTTCCGGAAATATCGGTGGACGATGGCCGCTTTACGGTTTATCATGCAAAGAGAATAATAATATCGCAGGAGGAAACCTATGCATAAAGGTAGAAAGGTTTTTGCCGTCATGATGGCAATACTTGTCATGGTATTGGCATCATGCGCGACGGAAAAACCAGCCCCGAAACCCGAGCCTCAGCCCGAAGTCACCACGACGACGACGGTGCAGGCGCCGGTGCCGGAGCCAGTTTCCGCAACGACCACCACCACGGTCGCGACAGTCACGACGACAGTAATCCAGCCCTCGGTTTCCGAAATCGAACTCCGGAACCTGTTCGGCCAGGCCAATGCCCTCAAGATGGAAGCTTCCAGATACGATATCGCCAGAGTCCTGCCTGAAACCTACAAAGCCACCGACCTGGGTTTTGCGTTGGTGAAAGCCGATTACGACAAGATCATGGACGATGTCAGTTTTGACGGCGTAAAAGCCTATCCCGTAAAAGGTCAGCTCGAAAATTCCATCGCCATGTGGGAATACCTTCTCGACAAGGGAATGCCCCTCCGCGTCGAAGAGGAAAGCGACAAAGCTGCTGACATGAAGTTCACGGCCCTGAGCGCCGAGGCTCCGGAGCTTGCGGCCGACAGGTTCGAGGGCGCCGAGGAACTCTACTCCGACGCCGATTCCCTGGCCGAGGGCGGGGAATACAGCATGGCCATCTCCGCATACCAGCAGACTGCGGCGGCATACGATGTCGCGGCCGAAAAGGCCAAAGCCAACAAATCCCGCGCCAAGATATTCTCGAGCGGCTATGCCAAATACGCGGACAGCAATTTCCAGATGGGCGAGAACAAGTACAAGGCCGAAGAGGAGCTGTGGACAGCCGGCTCGCTCGAAGACCTGAAGGCCGGTGCCGATTCGCTCAGGGAAGCCAACGGCTACTATGAGTTCGTGATAGCTTCCGGCGCGGAATATAAAGCCCTAGAAGGCAAGGATCGCGCTCTCGAGGCCCAGGCGAAAGCCCTCTCGGTCAAGGCGGACGTGAACGCCCCCGGGGAATACTCTTCAGCCGAGGACATTCTGGACGAGGCTCTTGTCAACCAGAACAATCGAAATTTCGAGAGTTCCTATCTCTGGTTCGGCGATGCCACGGAAGCCTTCGACGCGGCGCACGACGCCGCCTTGGCCCTCCGGTCGGCCAACGAGGATGCGCTCGCTTCCGCCGAGGCCGCCGTGCAAGCGAGCCAGCAGAAATCCGACGACTCCGGCGTCGCGAACAACGTCTACCTACCCGAGGCCAAAGCCTTCCTTGAGAACGCCAAGGCCCAGAACGAGAAGATGCTGTTCTCCGACTCCACGATCAACGCCAATGAAGCGGTCAACTATGCCGCCATGTCCGACAGCTATGTCGACGCCCAGATGAAACTCAAGGCCGAGGCGGAGGCGAAGGCCCTCATGGAAGCCAAGGCCGCTGCCGATCCGGCTATGGCCGATGCCAGGACGCGCATGGCCTGGGCGGAGAACAACGACCTTAAAGCAGACTATCCCGCTGAATACAAGGAAGCCTCTGCAGCCATGGGCGGCGCCGAATTGGCCTATGCCAACCAGCGCTACGCTCCGGCCAAGAGTCTCGCGGAAGAAGTGTCCTCCACGCTGACCGACGACTTCCAGGCTGGAGTTCTAGCCGACCGGAAGGCGGCCCAGGAAGCGGCCGCAAGGCTCGCGGCGGAAAAGACCGCTGCGGATACCGCGATGGCCGATGCCAGGACGCGCATGGCCTGGGCGGAGAACAATGAGATAAAGGCCGACTATCCCAAGGCATATAGCGAAGCCTCGGCCGCGATGGGCGGCGCCGAGATCTCCTACTCCAACCAGCGTTACGTGCCCGCTACGAGACTCGCCGAGGAAGTCTCGACCGTCCTATCCGACGATTTCCAGAAGAAGGTCCTGGCCGACAGGGCTCCGAAGCCGGAAGCCGTCACTCAGCCCGCACCCGCGACAGCGGCCCAGCAGGACAAGGCGGCGGAGGAACAGGCTGCAGCCAAGGCCGCGGCTCGCGCCAAGGCCGACGCAGCCATGGCCGACGCCCAGAGCAGAATGGCATGGGCCAATGAAAACGGCATAAGCACCGACTATCCCGGCCAGTACAAGAACGCATCCGCCGCCATGGTCGATTCCTTCCTCTCCTATGGAAACGAGCAGTACAGCACGGCGACAGTCTGGGCCAAGGAAGTTTCGTCCATCCTTTCCGACGATTTCCAGGCCAAGGTGCTGGCCGACAGGCAGGCGGCCGAAGAAGCCGCGCGGCTCGCCGCGGAAAAAGCCGCGGTAGCCCCCGCGATGGCCGACGCCAGGACGCGCATGGCCTGGGCCGAGAACAACGAGATAAAAGCCGACTATCCCAAGGCATATAGCGAAGCCTCGACCGCGATGGACGGCGCCGAGATCTCCTACTCCAACCAACGCTACACTCCGGCCAAGAGCCTCGCCGAGGAAGTCTCGGCCATCCTTTCCGACGATTTCCAGAAGAATGTTCTGGCAGCCAG
>CAZRYP010000034.1:0-10121 GCA_964604295.1 uncultured Treponemataceae bacterium | reverse complement strand
TATGACTGGGCGGTATCCAAGAACGCGGGCAACAACTACCCCGAACTGCTCGGCAAGGGCGGCTCCGAGCTCGACTCAGCCAAAGCGGCGCTGAAGGCCGATGACTTCAAGGGAGCCTCGGACAAGGCCCGCGCGGCTCTCGTGACGCTTTCGAGCATCCGCGAGTTCGCGCCCCTCCCCGCCCAGTACGTCGTAAGGCTCATTCCTGAGCGCAGGGACTGCCTGTGGAGAATCGCCGAGTACCCCTTCATCTACAACAACCCGCTCAAATGGCCGGTGCTCTATGAGGCGAACAAGAAGACCTTCAGGGATCCGTCCAATCCCAACCTCATCTACCCGAACCAGGTTCTCGTCGTGCCGAGCATCAAGGGCGAAACCCGCTCGGGCACCTGGGATCCGAAAAAGACCTACAATCCCCTTCCCAAGAAATAATCCGGCCAAGAAGCCCGGCCGCCATGTCCTGGCGGCCGGACCTCGGGCGGAAAACGAAAAGGCTGTCCTCGCGGACAGCCTTTTTTCATTATCGCCGCTATTGGTCAGAATTCCGGCGATGCTCCGAAGGATTCCCTGAGCAGGTCTATCATCACGCGATGATCCCTTCCGTCCACAGTCTCCCTGATCGCGTGCATCGCGAGGAGGGGATGACCCAGATCTATGGTGCGGACTCCCAGGTGGGCGGCCGAGATAGGCCCAATGGTCGTGCCCGGCTGGATGTCGGCCCTGGACATGTACCTTTGCCAGGGCAGGGATGCCCTCCCGCAGACGAGGCCGAAGAAAGATTCTGTGAAGGCATCGGTGGCGTAGCGTCTGTTGACATTCATCTTGACCGCCGGCCCCTGCCCCAGAAGAGGCGAGAATTTCTCGTCGAATTTTTCCGCGTACGCGGGATTCCAGGCCTGGGCGGCGTCGACGGAAAGGCAGAGGGAACGGGCGCCAGCCCTGTAGAAATCCTCGGCCTGCCCCTTCATGGAGAGATTCATCCTGGCGATTATATCGCGGAGGAAGCTGGAATTGGCTCCCTCGGCCGTCATGGATCCGACTTCCTCGGCATCGAGGAAGCAGGCTATCTGCGTATGGAGTCCGGGCTGGACGGAGCAGAACGCTTCCATGACGGCGTGGCAGCCGGCCAGGTCGTCGAGCCTCGAGGCATTGACGAGTTCCGCCTCTCTCCCGGACATCCCCTCCCCGCTCCCCAGTCCGAAGACTACCGAGTTCTGGCTGTCGTAAAAGGAGAGATCCATGGCGACTATGTCGGCGGCCGGAATGCCCATCTCGGCGGAAATCCTGCGCGCGAGCCAGGGGACGGTGCCGGTGGCGGCCGATGCGGGAGGAGCCTGCTCGCCTGCGCCGGACACCGCGAGGTCGACCAGGACGGGAAGGTGCTGGTGGGCGTTGTACTCCATGCCCTTGTTGATATCCCGGTTCAGATGGATAGGCAGGTTGGGGATCACGCCGACAGCCCCGCCTGAATTGTAGAGCAGTTCCTTGAGCCCATCCCCGTGACGTAGGATGACTCTCCCCGCCAGCGCGAGGGGTCGATCCATCCATCCCGAGAGAATGGCTCCGCCGTAGACATCGACGGCGAGCCTTACCATCGAGCGGGCTGTGGTTTCGGAAGACGAGCGTATCTTGAGGCAGGGACTGTCGGTGTGCGCGCCGACAAGGATATACCCGGAAGTTCCCATGGGTTGGAGTCCTGGCCTGAATGCGACCACCGCGGAAGAACCCCGCTGGAGATAATAGGTCGCGCCAGGCTCCAGCAGCCAGGCTTCCCTCTCATCCAGCGCCGAGGCGCCGTGAGCGGCGAGATATGCCTTGATGTTGTCCGCCGCGTGGAAGGTGCTGGGCGAGGCGTCTATGAAATCACAGAGACTTTTCGTGGTCCTGGTCATCGCGGTCATTTCCTTTCAGCCCCCGCCCTTTCTCCGATCCGGCCAGGACAGGATTAGCCTTCAGGGTCCTCAGCTCGGCCGAGAGCGAGAAGAGGGAGGTCTTGAGCTGGATGATATCGGCCTTGAGCGCATGATCGCCGAGCGTCAGCTCCTCTTCCATCGCGCCGCAGGCCGCCTTGAGGCCGAGCTTGCGGTCGAGGGCGAGGTACTTCAGCCTGGACAGGACGCAGAGGTCGAGGGAGGAATACACCCTTCTCCCGAAGACGTCCTTTCGCGGCGCGAGGAAAGGCACTTCCTTCTCCCAGAACCTCAAGGTGGATGCCGGGAGCCCGAGCATCGCCTCCACCTCGCCTGTGCTGTAGCCTGTCATGATTTCTTTCGGGAATTCCAGTCTTTGCGCGAAGCCTTGAGCTCGAGCGTCAGAGGTATGGAATCGAGGGAGAATTCCTCCCTGATCTTGTTCTTCAGAAAGGACACGTAGGAATCGGAGACGAGGTCGGGACGCGTGACGAAGAATGAGAATTTCTGGGGATTCACGCTGGTCTGGACGGCATAGCGAAGCTTGAACTTGGTTCTGAGCCCCACCGGAGGAGGAGTGGTTTCTATCCAGATCCCCACGGCCTTATTGAGCTTCGATGTCTCGACGCGCTTGTTCAGCTTGCCGAACATGGAGATGACATTGTTCATCAGCTTGTCCAGCCCCGTGCCTTCCTTCGCCGAGATGGCGACGACAGGCGCGTAGGCCATCTGGCCGAAGAACCACCGGAGCTTGTCCCTGGAGGCCTCGAAGCTGTTCTTGATGTCGGGCATGAGGTCCCACTTGTTGAACACGAAGACCACGCCCCTGCCCTCGTCCACGGCGAAGGCCGCGATTTTCTTGTCCTGCTCGGTGAGGCCTTCCTTGGCATCGATCATGAGAAGGACGATATCGGCCCTCGTGACGACGGAAATGGACCGGGTCACCGAATAGTATTCGACGTTGTCCGTCACTTTCTTCTTGCGCCTGATGCCCGCGGTATCGAGGACGACGATGCCCCTTCCCTTCCAGGTGAAGCGACCTTCCACGATATCCCTCGTCGTGCCGGGCACGTCGCTCACGATGCTCTTCTCCTCGCCGAGGAGGAGGTTGAGGAGGCTGGACTTGCCCGTGTTGGGCTTGCCCATGATCGCGATCCTGATGTCGGCGCGTTCCACGTCCACCGACCTCACGCCGGAAAAGTCCAAGCGATTGCCTATCGCTCCGATGAGCTCGTCGATGTTGCGATTGTGTTCGGCGGAGATGAAGATGACTTCCGGGAATCCCCAGCGCATATGGGACCATACGAGGGCGTCCCTCTCCGGGCTGTCGGCCTTGTTGACCACGAGCACGAGATGGTCGCTCATCGGGCGCAGGAGTTCGGCGAACTCCTCGTCCTCGGGGGTTATCTCCGTGGCATCCACGATGAAGCAGATGAGGTCAGCCTTGGCGAGAAGGGACATCGTCCTGGCCACCACGAGGTCGTCCAGGCCTTCCCTCTCGAGCTTGAAGCCGCCCGTATCGGCGAGGCGGCAGCGGAGTTTCGTGTCGGGAAGGAGAAACTCCTCCTCTATCGGGTCCCTCGTGACTCCGGGAGTGGGGTCGGTGATGGACCGCCTCTTGTGGAGGAGGCGGTTGAAAAGGGTGGACTTGCCGACATTCGGCCTTCCGACGAGGGCGACGAGGGGGAGGTTTTCGTATCTGACTTCCTTTTCGATTTCCTCGACGGCATCGTCTCCGAGCGCGGCCCGTTCCATGGCGTCCAGTTTTTCATCCTCTGTCTCTTCCGGTTTTTTTTTCATATCTATCCTATGGTTTGAATCGGCTGGCGATAAAGGTCGTCACCTGGGTGGAACTGGTCATCTTCATGACCGCCGCGGCCGCGGCTTCGGCTTCCTCGAGCCTCAGCGACATGAGAAAGCCCTTGACGGCGGGAATGGAGACGGCCGACATGGACAACTCGCGCAAGCCCATGCCGACGAGGAGGGCCGCAGCGGCCGGATCGGCGCCCATCTCCCCGCAGAGGCTCACATCGATTCCGGCCTGTTTCGCGGCATCGATGGTCATCTTGATGAGGCGCAGTACGGCGGGATTGTAGGGATCGTG
Organism: uncultured Treponemataceae bacterium; assembly: GCA_964604295.1. Classification (GTDB taxonomy): domain Bacteria; phylum Spirochaetota; class Spirochaetia; order Treponematales; family Rectinemataceae; genus CAZRYP01. The sequence continues at coordinate 6,107 of CAZRYP010000034.1, read as the reverse complement.
GAGATAGGCGACCTTTTCGTTGCCGCGGTCGACCGCCATCGTGTACTGGGTGAGGTCGTTGGTGCCTATGGAGAAGAAGTCGGCGCTCCGCGAGAGAACGTCCGAGCAAAGGGCCGCCGAGGGTACTTCGATCATGATGCCGGCCTTGATCTTGTCCGGAACCGCAAAGCCTCGGGTACGGCACTCCCACTGGGCTTCCTCGAGGATTCCCCTGGCCTTGATGAGCTCCTCCATCGTGCTGATCATGGGGAACATGATCCGCACATCGCCGAAAACGCTGGCGCGCAGGATAGCCCTGAGCTGAGTGCGAAAAATCTCGGTCTTGCTGAGGCAGAACCTTATGGCTCTCCATCCGAGAAGGGGATTTTTCTCGTCCTGGGCCCCCAGTTCGGGCAGGACCTTGTCGCCGCCGATATCGAAGGTCCTGATGGTGACGGGTTTGCCGGCCATCGTCTCCACGACCTTCCTGTATGCCTTGTACTGGGCTTCCTCGCCGGGAACGTGCCCGCCGAGGAACAGGAATTCGGAGCGAAAGAGGCCTACGCCGTCGGCATTGTGCTCTATGACGGCATCCACCTCGTCGGGAACCTCGATGTTCGCATTGAGGAAAATCCTCGTGCCGTCCTTGGTGGCCGCCAGCGCGTCCCTTATCCCGGCGAATTCCCTTTCCTTCTTCAGCCTGATGTTCTGCGCCGCCTTTTCCTTTTTCAGGGCGCTCTCGTCGGGATCGACGATGACGAGGCCGCGGTCTCCGTCCACGATGAGGGGCGTTTCGCCCTTGATGTCGGACATGAAGGCGCCGACGCCGAGGACGGCCGGAATCTGGAAGGCGCGCGCGAGGATGGCGGCGTGGCTCGTGCGTCCGCCGGCTTCGGTGGCGATACCCTTGATCCTGCTCCTGGCCATGCCCACCATATCCGAAGGCAGGAGATCCTTGGCTATGACGATCACGTCCCTGTCGATATCGGCAAGGCTGAATCTCTCCCTGTGGAGAAGATGGCCGAGGATCCGCCTGACGACATCGTGGACATCGGAGACGCGTTCCTGTATGTAGGGATCCTGGGAGGACGAGAGCTGGTCGATCATCTCCTGCTCGAGGGAGAATATGATGCTCTCGGCGTTCAGAAGGGAGGACCTGAGGCGGCTGCCGACGCTCAGCGCCACTTCCGGATCGTCGAGCATCATGAGGTGGGCATCGAAGATCGCGGCCTGTTCCTCGCCGGCTTCATTGAGGGCCTTGGCGCGGAGGGCTCCGACTTCTTCCTTCGCCCGGCTCACCGCCTCGGCGAATCGGCCGAATTCGGACTCCACGTCCTCGTTGGATATCGAGTAGGATGGTATCGAGGAATTGTAGTCATCGAAAAACAAGAAGGCGGGCGCGAAGGCCGCGCCGGGGGAAGCCGCAATGCCGCGCAATTCTCTCATATGGCATGACTGTAACAGAAATTCGGCGCATCGTCAAATAAGCGGGCGGAACCTCGGGGATTTACTGGAGCACATTGGCGGGATTCACCGCCTTCCCGTTCTTGAAGACGGAAAAATGGACGTGGGGGCCTGTGCTGTAGCCCGTGTTCCCCGAAAGACCGAGCCTGCCGCCGCGGGAGAGATATTGTCCGTTCTGCGCCGTGATGGAGGACATGTGGGCGTAGAGGGTTTTCCAGCCGCCCGAATGGCGGACGATGACATACTTGCCCATTATGGGCGAGTAACCGGTTTCGTTCACCGTGCCTTCCATGGCCGAACCGATGGGCGTTCCCATGGGCACGCCAATGTCCAGGCCGTTGTGGAAGCTGTTCCTTCCCGAGAAGGGATCCCTTCGCCAGGAGAACCAGGAGGTGATGACCCCCCTGACCGGCCACTTGAAGAGATCGCCAGAAATTTCCCTAAGGACGGCCGTCGGCAGCTTGGCGTCCGGAAGAAAGAGCATTTTGCCGGCATCCATCTCCATCGTCATGAGGCCATTGGCTTCGATGAGCCTGTCCGCAGATATTTTATGGGAGAGCGCGACGGCGTCCGCCGTGTCCCCGGCCTTGGTCCTGTAAAGTATCCCGGCCATGTTGGGGATCTTGAGAAGCTGGGAGGGGCGGAGGGATTTCGCCGACTGGATGTTGTTCACGCTGAGAATCGTATCGACCGTAACATCGAAGGATTCGGCGATGCCGGAGACGGTGTCGCCCTTCTCCACCTGGTATACGGAATAGTAGAGTCCCCGGTCCTCCGTATCGCTCTCCAGGAGGCCCGTCTCGGTTTCGGGGCTGGCCGAGGCTATGCTTCCCATGGCGAAATTGGGGCCGGGCATGGGTCTGAAACTTGAGCCCAAGAGGGTTATCAGACAGACGACAGTGAAGATCGTGCCCTTCAGCGAGGAACCGCTGGAAAGAAGCAGCATGATCTCATTGTGCGCGAATCTGAATCGTTTCCTCACCAAACACCCCGGACGAAAAGGATTCGGTCATTATACAGGTCTCAAGTTTTCGATGCAACCTTTTTTTTCGGCGCATTTCCGGCGCATTTTTTCCGGCATCCCCACCTTGCCCCCCCCGCCTCTGCCGCGATACTCTTCACTCATCATGAAATGCAGAAAATTCCTGGCCGGCGCGGCCTTTTTCTCCTTGATGCTGAATGGGATATCGGCTTTCGATATCAAACCCGCATCCATTTCCATCAATTCGGAACCCATCACGAGTCCGGGGCTGGCCCTCGTCACCATCCGCGCCGACCAGAACGGCACGCGGATCGTGGTCGACAACGGCACTTCGGGCTACTCGAGTTGGACCGGCAGTCTCCTTCCCGGACAACACATCATCTCGGCTTCGGCGCCCGACCATTACCCGGAACAGTTCCCTTTCTTCGTCCAGGCCAATATGAAGTACACGATAGCCATCAGCCTCGAACCCCATACCGGCTTCCTCACGATAGAGGTATACCCTCCCGACGCGGCCGTGTATGTGGACGGATCCAGGGTACTGCAAAGGCTCGAGGAGATCCCCGTCGGCCGCCACTCGGTCGTCGTGAAGAAATTCGGCTTCGACGAAAACAAGGTACCCATACTCATATTGAGGGAAAAGACGACTACCCTCAATGTCACGCTTTCACCCTCGGTCTTTGAGATCGGCGCATGGAGGGTCAGCCCCAGGACTTTCAATCCGGCGAATGGCGGCATGTACAACAGGGCCAGACTCAGCTTCTCCGTCACGGCGCCCGGCTACGGCAGGATAGAGATTCTGGACGGAAAAGGCCGCGTCCTGCGCAAGGACGACCTGCCGGTCTTCAGGACATGGTCCCAGGCTTACGCATGGCGGGGCACCGACGATGCGGGCCTTGTCCTGGCCGATGGGGAATACCAGCTCGGACTTACCCTATGGCCGCTTCGCCAGGACGAGGGGATGAGCATTCCGACCTCCGATTCGGCACCGAGCCGGGAGACGCCGCGGGACGCCGCGCCGGCCATCGCCGTCTCGACGAAGGTGAGAATCGATTCAACACTGAAAATCGTTCCCTCGGGCAGCTCGGCCGCCCGTCCCGGACTCCTCTACTTCCCCGACCCCAAGGTGAGGAGTCTTCTACCCGGCAGCGCCGAACTGGTGGGAGGATACCCGAGCGGAGGATCCCTCTCCCTGGGATTCAGGATCGGCGACTCGACCATGCTGGCTGTCGAAGGAGTCTACGACGCGGCGGCCGGGGACGGAGGGGTCGCGGGGGGAGTCCTCGAAAGCCTGGGAAGGCTGGCCGGTCTCGACGCGGCTCTCTTCGGCCGCATCGCCTGGAGCGGCGCGGCCGCTCCGGCCTATCCCGGTTCGGCATCGGAGGCCGAGTTGGCCCTCCCCTTCGCGCTGGACCTGGGGAGCCTTCGTATGGGCATCTCCCCGGGCATAGCCTATGATCTCAGGAATAACGCGATCGCGGCGCGCGCGGGAGCGGGAGTCTGGTACGAAAGTACGGGGCTGGTCGCGGGCTTTTCGGCCCAGGGCAGCTTCGGCGCCTCGCCCTTCATGAGCGCGGGGAATCCCCTCTATCTCGCCGCCGAGGCGAGGCTGCTCTTCCCGCGCCTGCCCATCACCCTGCTCGCGAGACTCTCGGGAGCCCTTACGCCAGGTCTTGCCTCTCCAGCCGCGAGCTTAGGCTTCGGCGCGGCCTGGTAAAAATCGGAACCACATCGGAGCAAGACTTGGATTTTAAAGCACCGGCAGGACGAGTCGCCCTTTTCCCCTGCGCGACGTATGAACCGGCGGCTCTCGATGCCGTCATCGAGAGAGCCGCGGAATTCGCAGGCTTTCCCGATATCGTGGGGAAACGGATTCTCGTGAAGCCCAACCTCCTCAAGACCGCCCCCGTCGAAAAGGCGGTGACAACCCATCCGGAATTCCTCGCGGCTGTCCTGCGCTTCCTCGCGAAACGCGGAGCCTCGCGCCTCGCCGTGGGCGATTCGCCCAGTTTCCAGAACGGCCTGACGGTAGCCAAGGCCACGGGAATATGGGAAGCGACCCGGCGTAACGGAGCCGAATGGGTCGATTTTGTGCCGGGAAAGCCGAGGTCGGCGCCCGAAGCCCGACTCGTGAAGAGCTTCACCCTCGCGTCGGTTTTGGAGGAATGCGATCTCGTCGTCAACCTTCCCAAGCTGAAGACCCACAGGCTCACGAACTACACGGGAGCCATCAAGAATCTCTTCGGCCTCGTCCCCGGTCTCGGAAAGAGCGGCCTGCACATGAGGTTTTCGGACAAGGGCAAGTTCGGCACGATGCTGGTCGACCTGGGCCTTTCCGTCACGGAGTGCTTCACTTTCATGGACGGCATAGTCGCCATGCAGGGGGAAGGCCCCGGAGACGGCGATCCCTTCCCTCTGGGCCTCGTCCTCGCCTCGGGCGACGCTGCCGCCCTGGACTGGACGGCGGCCGGATGCATCGGCTACGAACCGCGAAAAATCCCCTATCTCGCCGACGCCCTGGAGAGAAGGGGGTGGAATCCCTCCGCCCCCGAATTCGAAGTCGGACCGAACCGCGTCGCCGATGTGGACGCGAGGGGCTTCGCCCTCCTTCCCTACGGCGGACCGCCCTCGGCGGCCATCATGGCCATGCCGGCCTTCGCCCGCCCCTTCATAAGGAAGATCATCGCGGACAGGCCCATATTCCATCCGGTCAGATGCATCGGCTGTTCAGCCTGCGTCAAGATATGTCCTGCCTCGGCCCTCGAGTTGGAAAAGACCCGAAGGGGACGGCAGCAGATCCGCATCAATGACGAAGCCTGCATCACCTGCTTCTGCTGCCACGAAGTCTGCCCCGCCCACGCGATCAGCATAGGGAAGGTGCTGGCAAGGATGCCAAGGGAGATAAAGAAGCCATGAGCCACGCGGATCTGAACGCTCTCCTGGATTTCGGCGGCAGGGAACTCTACAGGAAGCTCGATTTCCAGCCGCCCCGACGGCTTCCTGGCCGGCTTCTCATCGAAGCGGACGGCCTGTCCGCGCTGTCGGAACTCGCCTTTTCCGAGATGGCCTTCAAGTTTCCGAAGGGACATCTGGAGCATCTCGCCGCCATCCTCGTCGATGCCGAATCCTCGGCCAACGACAAGTTCGTGGCCGAAATGCTGCTCCGAAACGCGGCCGTGGCCGCGGAGGGAGTCCTGCCGAGCTGTCAGGACACTGGTACGGCCCTCATCTACGGGTGGAAGGGCGCGGGAATCGAGACAGGGCGGGGAGAAGGCGCGGACGACGCCTCAGCCCTGGCGCGCGGCGCGGCGAAGGCTTATTCGGCGAGGCGGCTTCGCGCATCCCAGCTCGGACCGGAATCCGTCCTGACCGAGACGAATACGAAGGACAACCTGCCCGCCCTCACGGATCTGCGCGCCGTGGCGGGATCCCAGTACAGATTCCTCTTCGCGGCCAAGGGTGGGGGATCCACGAGCAGGACGAGCCTGAGCATGGAAAGCCCGTCGATCCTGAAAAGGGAAACCCTCGAAGCCATACTGGCCTCGAGGATCAAGGCCCTCGGCGCTTCGGGCTGCCCCCCCTATACGATAGCCGTGGCAATGGGCGGCGCTTCCCCCTCCCAGACCCTCTACGCCCTCGAACTCGCGGCCTACGGCCTCCTGGACGGGCTTCCCTCGAAGGG
>CAZRYP010000033.1:0-14351 GCA_964604295.1 uncultured Treponemataceae bacterium | reverse complement strand
ATGCCGATTTCCGAGGCCTTCAGACGCTGTCCGCAAGGGGTTTTCCTCCCCGTGAGGATGAGCAGGTATTCAGAAGTCTCGAAGAACATCATGAGGATTCTCTCCGGCTTCACTCCCGACATCATGCAGATATCCATAGACGAGGCGATGCTCGACATGACGGGAACACGGCGCCTCTGGGGAGAGCCGGAGGACGCCGCGGCCCTCCTCAAGAAAAAAGTCGCGGACGAAACGGGCCTTACGATTTCGATAGGCGCCAGCGCCAACCGATACGTGGCGAAAATCGCCTCCGGCATAAGGAAGCCCGACGGCTTCCTCCTCGTTCCCGAGGGCGGGGAGGGGGAATTCATGAGGTCCCTGCCACTGGAGAGGCTCTGGGGAGCTGGTGAGAAAACGAGAAAGATCCTGATGGATTCGGGCATCGGGACGATAGCCCAGCTCCAGACCGTCTCCCTCGCGATCCTCGAGGGAAAATTCGGAAAGGCGGGGGCAGCCTTCCTCTCCGCGGCATCGAGAGGCGAGGATCCGGGAATTTTTTCGGGCGAGGCCAAATCCCAGTCCATGAGCGCCGAACGCACCTTCGAATTCGACACGACAGACAGGGAAGCGGTGGGCGATCTGCTTCTCCTCATCGCCGACGAGCTGGCGGCTCGCATCTGCGACAAGGGTTTCAGCAGCTGCACGCTCGGCCTGAAGCTCCGCTTCGGCGACTTTTCCCTGATATCGAGGCAGTGCACGCGAAGCGATCCTTATTCATCGGCCGAGGAGATATTCGCGGACGCCATGCTGCTCCTCGAACGCAACTGGGACGGAAAGAACCCCCTGCGCCTCGTGGGGGCAGGGCTCCACAATCTGCAAAAAGGGGACTGTGTCCAGGGCCGGCTTTTCGATGCCGGCAACAGCAGGTCGGAGGAAGTGCGAAGGACCGTCCAGGAGATCGGGAAGAAGGGGGCCGGCACGCTCGTGAGGGCTAAGTTCCTACCAGGAAAGGGTCATTGAGGGAGCTTGCTCCGTCCCTACGATATCCTTCATCGTGCCTTCGAAATGGACGGTGTTCCCATCCTTTCTCACGGCGACCGCGGGGTGATCCGACGAGGCGTTCCTCGGAGGGGAGGGGAGTTCCACGGCGAAGGCGAAATCGTAACCGGCGAAAGCTTCCATGGCGATCTGCTTCATGTCGGGATCCAGGTCGGGCAGGCTGTCGCCCACGGTGAAGACAATGCTGTGGCCTTCGGGACCTGAGCTGTGCCGCGCGAGCTTGCCGTTGGGATCGAGATAGTACATGAGGGAATCGAGCGAATCGAAGTCGATGACCGTTTTCACGAGGAGGTCGGTGCCGTCCTTCCTGCTGGACCAGGAGGCGAGCCTGAGGCCCGGCGAAGCCCTGAGGCTGTTCTCCACGTCGGCCCGGGTCAGGGGTACGGGGAGCATGGCCTTGTTGGCCTCGAGCTCGCCGAAGGCGACGAGTTCCTCCGAAAGCCTATATTCTGCGGTTACTGTCCCCGAACCCTTGTCGGATATCTTAACCCTCGTATCGATGCCGACACAGGATGTAAGAATCATCATCATGGCGAGGCAGCCGATGGCGGCAGCGCGGAATTTCGAAATCATCCTGTCCCCTTTCCTATAGTCAGTCATAAAATTCTGAATGGATTTGTGCTTCATGTATGTTCACCGGAAAGCTGTCTTCCACGAACCTGACGGCCTCGTTCAGAACCTTCTCTCCGAATGTCCTGGAATTGGAAACGATGGCCGCCCCGATCTCCGCGAAGCCTCTGGAGTCCTGGAGATCCACCTCGGCGCAGGAGATGCGGAATTTCCTCTGCAGCCTGGTTTTCATGCTGGAAACGACGGTCCGCTTGTCCTTGATGCTCGTGGTTTCGGGCAACTCCACGATCAGCAGAAGCATCGATACAACCATGTCCATACAATACTACCACGCGGGCGCATTCTTGACACCCCCTTGGACCACGGATATTGTGCTGAGATATGAAACGCAGACTCATCACTTCGGCATTGCCCTACGTCAATAATGTCCCCCATCTCGGGAATCTCATCCAGGTGCTTTCCGCCGACGTGTTCGCGCGCTTCTGCCGATCGCGGGGATACGACACCCTCTACATATGCGGAACCGACGAGTACGGCACGGCCACCGAAACCAAGGCCCAGGAGGAGGGCATAAGCCCCCGCGAACTCTGCGACAGGTTCCACGTCCTGCACCGTGACATCTATTCCTGGTTCGGCATAGCCTTCGACAAGTTCGGCCGCACATCGACGCCGGAGCATACGGCCATCACCCAGTCCATTTTCCTCGACCTCGAGAAGAACGGCTACATCACGAACCAGACCATCGAGCAGCTCTACTGCGATTCCTGCGGAAGGTTCCTCGCCGACCGCTACGTGAGGGGCACATGTCCCTCATGCGGCTACGAGGGAGCCCGTGGCGACCAGTGCGAGAATTGCGGCAAGCTGCTGGAGCCGACGGAGCTGGTGAAGCCCCAGTGCTCCACCTGCGGAGCCACTCCCCATCCCAGGGCGACGACCCATCTCTACATAGATCTTCCCGCCGTCAAGGAAAAGCTCGAGCCTTGGATCGGAAAGGCGAGCGCGAAGGGCTTCTGGGCCAACAACGCCATACAGATGACCCAGGCCTGGCTGAGGGACGGGCTGAAGCCCAGGGCCATTACCCGCGATCTCAAATGGGGCATTCCCGTTCCGATGAAGGGCTTTGAGGACAAAGTCTTCTATGTCTGGTTCGATGCTCCCATAGGTTATATATCCATGACGGCCAGCCTCGGCGCCGAGAAAGGCTTCGACTGGAAATCCTGGTGGCAGAATCCCGAAAACGTGGAGCTCTTCCAGTTCATCGGCAAGGACAATATTCCCTTCCATACCGTCATCTTCCCCTCGAGCCTCCTGGGCTCGGGCCGGGACTGGACGATGCTCCATCACATGTCCAGCTCCGAGTACCTGAACTACGAATCCGGGAAATTCTCGAAGTCGAAGGGCGTGGGGGTTTTCGGTACCGATGTCATGGAGACAGGGATACCTGCCGATGTCTGGCGCTTCTACATTTTCTGGAACAGGCCGGAAACATCGGATTATATCTTCACCTGGGCCGATTTCCTGGAGAAGGTGAACGGGGAACTCATCGGGAACCTCGGGAACCTCGCCAACCGCACCCTCACCTTCGTGTCGCGATACTATGAAGGCACGATCCCCGCCGGCAGGCCCGATGCCGGATTCTGGGAAAAGGCCAGGGAAATCGAGGGACGGATAACCGCCCATCTGGAGAGAGCCGATCTCCGCGACGCGTTCCGCGCGGTCTTCGAGCTTTCCGATCTCGCGAACAAGCGGTTCCAGGACGGAGAGCCCTGGAAGAAGAGGATATCGGATCCCGAAGCCGCAGCGTCCCTGGTTTCCGACCTCTGCTATATTCTCAGGGACATAGCCGTCCTCATACAGCCCTATATGCCCCATGCGGCCGACAAGCTCGCCGCCCAGCTCGGGAAAACCCTGGACAAGGGCGGTCTGGACTGGTCCGTCCTCGGCACGACCGAAGGCCTGTCGGCGGTCAAGGCTCCCGAAGTCCTCTTCGCCAAGCTGGACGAAGCCTATATTTCCGAACTGAGGGAAAGATATTCCGGTTCACAGAAGGACAGGGCCGAGAGGGAACTTACGGCTTCGGCCGCCGCGTCCAAAGCCCCGGCCAAGGAAGCCGCCGCCGCCAAGATAGCCGCGGCTCCGGCGGAACCCGCTCCCGTCAAAGCGCCCCCCTACGCCGATCTGCCCGCCGAGCAGCGCTTCCTCAGGCTTGTGGCTCTCAAAGTGGCCAAGATCATCAGGATAGAACGCCATCCCAAGGCCGACAAACTCTACATCGAGACTTTGGACGACGGATCGGGCCTTGAACGTGTGATAGTCTCGGGTCTCGTGCCCTTCTACAAGGAGGAGGAACTCCTGGGCAGGAACATAATCCTGGTCGACAACCTCAAGCCGGCCAAGCTCCGCGGCGTGGAATCCAAAGGCATGCTCCTGGCTGCGTCCCTCGCCGGTCCCGAGGGCAGGGAAGCCGTGGAAGTCCTCCAGGCGCCCTGGGCCGAGCCCGGCGCGACCGTATCGCTCGAAGGCATGAATTCGGACACGCCCAGGGACGCGCAGATCGACGCGGACAGCTTTTTCTCCGTCCCTCTCGCGGCCAAGGACGGCTTTGCCCATGCGGGTTCAGTCCGTCTCGTCGTCGGCGGAAAGCCCATCCAGCTCCAGACGGTGCTCGACGGCGAGATAGGATGATACCAGGGGACAGGACCGGCGGCGTAACGGAAGGCGCCGGGAGCGGCTTCATGCAATCCCCTTTCTGGGCGAGCTTCAAGGCAAGGACGGGTTGGAAGACCTATATCCGTCCGGCGGCTGAGGCTTCGGGCGACAGCCTCGTGGTCCTCGTCAGGTCCCTGGGACCGGGATTCCATTTCGCCTACGTCCCCCACGCTCCAACCCTTCCCCCGGGGGCAGCCGATCCCTGCCTCTTCCTCGAATCGCTGGCAGCCTCCCTGGCGGCTTCAATCACGGAGAGGCTCCTATTCATCCGCTTCGACCTGGCCTGGAACAGGGAGGGGAAGCAGGGCTCAGCCCTCCTGGAATCGATCGGGAAGGGGAAGACGAGACTCAGGCAGGGAACGGCGGTCCAAGTTCCCGACACCGTCATCCTCGACATCTCGGGTACGGAAGAGGAAATCCTGGCGGGGATGAAGCCGAAACGGGGATACAACATCAAGCTGGCTGAAAAGAAGGGCGTGGAAGTCGGGAGGGAAGGGGTGGAAGCCCTTGATGCCTTCTATGCGCTGTACCTGGAAACAGCCAAGAGGGACGGCATCGCCATACACCCCCTTTCCTATTACCGTCAACTTTTCGAGACGGCAGCGGAAGCGGCGGCAGCCGATGAGCTGGCCGGGCCGGCGCGTCCCGGACTTTCCGTCTGGGTGGCCAGGTACGAAGGTATTCCCATAGCATCCATCATCACGCTTTTCCAGGGCAGGCAGGCCACCTATCTCTACGGGGCTTCTTCCGGCGAAAAGCGGAATCTCATGCCCGCCTACGCCCTGCAGTGGAAGGCCATCCAGGCGGCCAGGGCCGAAGGCTGCGCCGAATACGATTTTTTCGGCATACCGCCCGATGACGACCCCAGCCATCCCATGGCCGGGCTTTATCTCTTCAAGACAGGCTTCGGCGGCACGATCCTGCACCGAGCGGGCAGCATCGACTATCCGGTGTCGTCTCTGGCCTACAGGCTATTCCGCGCCGCCGAAGCCCTGAGACTGTTCTGGTTCAAGAAAGTAAGGAAAAAGTTCAGGTAGCCGGAGGAGGAAAGCCTGGCTTCTAGCCGTTTTCGCCGAAGACCAGCCCCTCGAAGACGAAAAGCTGGGCTCCGGGTTCCTGCCAGGCGCCGGGCTGGAGGCCGGCCTTCAGCGAGAGCTGGGTGAGGAAGTCCCGCGCATCCCAGCCGTTCTCAGTGGCCACCTGGGGGAGGAGGACTCCCGACCTGCCCCTGGCCAGGATATAGACCCCATGCCTGCCTACGATCACATCCCTCTCGCCGCCTATCGCGCGGAGAGGTCCGAGCACCGTGATCTCTATCGCGATATCGGCGAGTTCGCTTGGACTCAGAGGGTCGAAGCGGGGATCCTCGAAGGCCGCGGCCAGCGCCATCTCCCCGACGGTTTCGAAGAGGAGCCTTTCGCTGCGCATCCTACCGATGCAGCCGCGCAGCTGGTCCTTCTCGTGCAGAGTGACGAAGGCTCCACCCTTCCGGAGGCAACCTTCCCCAGGAGCGGGAAGGTTGGGTTCCCTGTGCGAAAGCCTGGCGGCTATGGTCTCCCTCGCCACTGCGCAGAGGGCCTGTCTGTCTTCGACGCTCAGAACGATGTCCATATGCGCTTACCTTGAAAAGCCGATGGCGGCGTAACCCACGACAGGCTCGCCCTGCTCGGCGAAGGCGGCCGAGCTTCCCATGCCGTAGACGCTGGCCTCCATGCCGGAGGAGAGCGTGGAGCGCATGTAGGCCGCGATGATATTTCCGCCGCAGAAGGAGGGCGAAGAATCGCAGAAACTGCGGAGCAAGGCGGTTTCGCCTTTTTCGACAGCCTCCCCGAAAGCCGCGCTCTTTCTGAAACAGGCATCCGCGTCTTCGTCGACGGCGAGGTTGGTGGTGAGCACGATGAGGGTCGAGGCCAGCCGGTCGCCCAGTATGAACTGGAGATTCGAAAAGAGGGAATCCAGGGCCGTATCATCGGCTCCGCTTATGATGATGGGGAGTATGAGGGCCTCGGGAAAATACCGGGCCGCGAAGATGAGCTGCATTTCTATGGAGTGTTCCTCGAAATGGGGAATATCACTCAGGATCAGGCTTGTGGTACAATGAAGAAGTTCCCTGACTATGGACCTGTCCACCTTGAACGAACCAGTGGGGACGGAAAATCCATGAGCCTCTGGCATGAAGATGCCGGGCTCGAAGCTGCGGTGCGAGGGGCTCAGGATGACTATTGTGCCGATTTCCCGGGTGGATGCGGCTTTCCAGGCCTTGGCCGCGAGGGCTCCCGAATAATCGAGGCTTCCATGCGGACTCACGATGGCCGCGCAGTGGCCCCCCGGAAGTTCCGCCTTGCCCAGGAGCTCATCCACCTTCTCCGAGAGTTCCGGGGCGGAAGCGGGGTAGAAGATTCCGGACACGACCGCGTCGCGGATATGGCGCGAGCGCGATCGACGTGCCCTTTCGGTCGACAGGTTCATACAGATGAGTATAAGCCGGCATTTATTTATTTCAACGGCAATTTTATAAAATGGAGTGAACGGGGATGCGTATTCTCATCGTGGACGACGAAAGACAACTTGCCCTCTCGCTGAAGGAGTACTTCAGCCCCGACGGAATAGATGCGGATATCGCGCTGGACGGCAGAACGGGCCGGCAGAAACTGGAGGAACAACCCTACGATCTCCTCGTCTCCGATCTGCGGATGCCCGGCTTGGACGGCATGCAGCTCCTGCGCTGGGTGAAGGAAGAGGGGCCCAATATCCCGGTGATCATGATATCTGCCCACGGTGAGATAAGGGATGCCGTCGAGGCCATGAAGACAGGCGCCTACGACTACCTCGTGAAGCCCTTCGACCCGGACGAGCTTCTCATACGCATAAGGAAGGCGGTGGAAAACCACAGGCTCACGCTTTCCCTCAAGGCCGGCATGAGCGGGAGAAGGCCGGCGGGCGAGATGATAGGCGAGAGCCAGAAGTTCAGGGATATCGTCAAAATGCTTACGAAAGCGGCTCCCTCCGCGGCGACCATATTGCTGACAGGCGAGAGCGGGACGGGCAAGGAAGTGGCGGCGAGGCTCGTCCACAACCTTTCGGGACGCGAGGGTCCCTTTGTGCCCATCAACATGGGCGCCTTTCCCGAGCACCTCCTCGAGAGCGAACTTTTCGGCTACGAGAAGGGGGCATTCACCGGCGCCGATTCCCGCAAGCAGGGCCTCTTCGAAAGCGCCCAGGGCGGCACCCTCTTCCTCGATGAGATAGCAGAGCTGCCCCTCCATCTCCAGGTCAAGCTCCTGCGCGTTCTCCAGGAGCGCAAGGTCCAGCGTCTGGGTTCCCTCAAGGGTACGCCGATCGACGTCAGGGTGGTGGCAGCGACAAACCGGGATCTCGAAAAGGAAGTCCAGGACGGGCGCTTCCGCGAAGATCTCTACTACAGGATCAATGTCATCAGGGTGAGGCTCCCGCCCTTGAGGGAACGAAGGGAGGACATCCCCCTGCTCGCGGGAGCCTTTCTCCTGCGCTTTTCCTCCGATATGGGGCGCAAAGTGGAGGGTTTGAGCGGAGAGGCGATAGAACTCCTCCTCAGGCACGACTTCCCCGGCAATGTGCGCGAACTGGAGAATGCCATAGAGAGGGCCTGCATACTCACGGATTCCAGCCTGCTCCAGCCCCGCGATTTCGATTTCATCGCCTCGCGGTCGAAGGTCCCGGCCAGTCCGGGAGGGGGGGCTGTCACGCTGGAGGAGATGGAGAAGCGGGTCATCATCGAAGCTCTCGGCCGCAACGCCAACCACCGGGAAAGGACAGCGACCGAACTCGGGATAACGAGGCGCACGCTTCTCAACAAGATCAACGAATACAAGCTCGAGGGGATGGGGAAACCAGCCGACTGATGCGCAGCCACGACGCTTCGATACCTCTCTTCGGCCCGCTCCGGTTCTACAGGAGCGCCCTCGTCATCGTGATACCCATCATGATCCAGACATTCCTCACGGGCATCGTGTCCCTCGTGGACAACTTCATGGTTGCCGCCCTGGGGGATTCCAAGATGGCGGGCGTGAATGTCGCCAACCAGATCAATTTCGTCTATCTCGTCGTCGTCAATACGATATGCATCGCGGGCGGCATCTATCTCTCCCAGCACAGGGGCGCGGGCGACAAGGAGGGGATGCGTCAGGCGTATAGGTTCAAGCTGATCCTGGCATTCGGCATCTCTGCTCTCTACATGGTGCTGTGCATTTTCTTCGCCGAACCCCTCATCCGGGTGATGCTCGGCGGCAACGCCGAGGGCGGGGAAATAGTGAGAGAGGGCGCCAGATATCTGCGGGCCGTCTCCGCCAGCTTCATTCCGATCGGCATCTCCCTCGCGATGAGCACATCCTTCAGGGATACGGGCGTCACCAAGATACCCCTCCTTGTCTCCGTATGCGCGGCCCTCGTCAACACATTCTTCAACTGGATACTCATCTACGGCAACCTGGGAGCGCCCCGCCTCGAAGTCACCGGGGCGGCCGTCGCCACGGTCATAGCGCGGGTCGTGGAGATGGCGGCCTTCATCTGGATGATGAGAAGAAGAAAGCCCGTGTACTCGGTAAGGCCTTCCGAAGTGCTGAGGATCGACCGCAGGCTTTTCGGCGAGATCCTCTCCAAATCGGGCATGATGCTCTTTTCCGAGACGGCCTGGGTCGCGTCGGAAACCATCATCACGGCGCTGTACAACGGCAGGGGAGGGGCTGAAACCGTGGCGGGCATGGCCGCGGGATGGACGATCGCGAACATCATGTTTCTCGTGTTTCCCGCCATTCATTCGGCCACGAACATCATCGTGGGCTCGACGCTCGGCGCAGGAAAACTGGACGAAGGAAGGGAGAAAGCCCGATGGATACAGTCGGGAGCCGTCGTCCTGGGTTTCGCCGCCTTCCTGGTCGCCAGCGCCTCGACCCTCGGCATACCTCTTGTCTTTTCCAACCTCTCCCCTGAAGCCCGACGTGTCACCAGAGGCCTCGTCTTCGTCATCGCCGCCTATCTCCCGCTCTGGTGCTACCTGAATTCCCAGTTCGCCATATCCCGCGCCGGAGGCGACACGCTCATGGGCGTGTGGGTGGATGTGGGTATCAGCTACCTGGTATTCATACCCGCCGCCATACTCATCTCGAGACTCAGTTCATGGGGGCCCGTGCTCCTCTACGGAGTCGCCAAACTCTCGGACTTCCCGAAAGCCCTGGTGGCGGCCTGGTGGCTCAAGAAGGAAAGGTGGGTTAAGAATCTCGCCCGGAAGGAAACGGAAGTCCGTCAGCAGGGACAGGAATGAATTTGTCGGAGGCAGGACGGTTCAAACGCCGGTTTTCAAGGACCCCGATGTTGACAGCGGCGAAATTGAGTTCCATAGTCTAGTAAATATCGAAATAAAGTATCGAGGAGGTAGACATGAAACGACTGTTGATTTCAATCGTTCTGCTTTCCGCAGGGCTCGGCCTTGCCTTCGCGCAGACTCCCGTCAATCTCTATGGCCGAGGCGCCCAGGGCGCGAACGGCGTCGTGGCCGCCGCCAAGCCGGAAGCATCCCAGGTGGGAGTCGAGATCCTTAAGAAGGGCGGCAACGCGGTGGACGCGGCCATCGCCACGGCCTTCGCCCTCCATGTGCTGGAACCCAACGCTTCCGGCATAGGCGGCGGCGGATTCATGATCATCAAGATGGCGAACATGCCCAAGGCAGTGGTCGTCGATTTCCGGGAGAGCGCTCCCGCGGCGGCTCACGACAAGATGTACCTCGGGGCCGACGGCAAGGTGATCCCGAAGTCCACCTATGAGGGCGGACTCTCCGTCGGCGTACCCGGCGAAGTGAAGGGACTCCTCTATGCCTTCGACAAATACGGTTCGGGCAAGCTCTCGCGCATGGACATCGTCCAGCCGGCCATAGCCTGGGCGCTGAAAGGCGTTCCGGTGACGGTCAACCTGGCACAGATCATCAAGGACAATTTTGAAAAGCTCGTTAAGTACGAGAACGGCGCCAAGATCTACCTCGACGAAGGACTTCCCTACGAAGTCGGCGACAGTTTCACCAATCTGGATTATGCCAATACCCTGGCCAAGGTCGGGATCTACGGCGAGGACGCCATCTACAAGGGCGAGATCGCCAAGGCCATCGCCGACGAGGTGCAGAAGCGCGGCGGCCTGCTGACGGTGGAGGATCTGGCGAATTACCAGATCAAGATCCGCGAACCCGTGGAAGGGACGTATCGCGGCTACAAGATCCTCTCCGTTCCCCCGGCCTCGTCGGGCGGAACCCATCTCGTCCAGATGCTCAACATCATGGAGAACTTCGATGTCGCCAAGTCGGTCCAGGGCAGCGCCGCCAACGCCCATCTCTGGGCGGAAACCCTGAAGATGACCTTCGCCGACCGTTCCAAGTTCATGGCCGACACCGATTTCGTGAAAGTGCCCCTCGCCGGACTCACGTCTAAGGCCTACGCGAAAACCCTCGCCGCCAAGATCGACCCGGGGAAACCCATGGCATCGGCGACGGCGGGCGATCCGTCGAAGTATGAATCGGGCTCCACCACCAGCCTTTCCGTCATGGACAAGGAAGGGAACATGGTGAACATCACGAAGACGATCAACTACTTCTTCGGATCGGGCGTGGTCGTTCCCGGCACCGGCATCATCATGAACGACGAGATGGACGATTTCGTCCCGACGCCCGGGTCGGTCAATTCCGTGCAGCCGGGCAAGCGTCCACTTTCCAGCATCAGCCCGACCCTCGTCCTCGATCCCCAGGGCAGGTCCTTCATGACCCTCGGATCCCCCGGCGCCACGCGCATATTCCCGACTGTCGCCCAGGTCATCTCCAACGTGATAGATTTCGGCATGCCGATACAGGACGCCATCCTCGCCCCGAGGATTTTGCAGATGGCTTCCGGCGCCCTCAACCTCGAAGGCCGGTACTCGATAAACACCTACGAGGCCCTGAAGAAGCTGGGTCATACGATAACGGTCCACGGCGACTGGGACGCCTATTTCGGCGGGGTCCATGCCGTTCTTTACGATTACGGCAAGGGCATCCTCTACGGAGGCGCCGACCCCAGGCGCGACGGCGAGGCCGCCGCGTTCTGATTTCTCTCCGGGTTCAGCACCAGAACAGTACACGAACCGGACGCGGCTCATGAGAGTCGCGCCCGGTTTTCCTCGAAGGAAGGATCTTCCTATGAAACTCTGCGGAGGAACGCTGTGTCGTCCGAATTCCTGATTTTCCTCGTGATGGTGGGCGTATTTACCGTCGGCTGCTTCGCCCTCAAATGGCCTGTATCGATTTCGATGCTCCTGGCATCTGTGGCCGGAGCCCTCATCGCTGGCGAGGGCATCCCTCTGCGGCATCTCGTCGAGGGTACCTTCGGCTATGTGGACACGATCCTCACCATAGCCACGGCCATGATCTTCATGAATGCCTTCAGGGAGTCAGGCGGCCTTGAAGCCCTTTCCACGGCCGTGATACGGCGCTTCCACAAACTGCCCTCGGTCCTTCTCATTCTCCTCACCTTCGTGGCCATGTTCCCCGGCATGATCACGGGATCGTCCAGCGCGGCGGTCCTGACAGCGGGAGCCGTCGTAGCCCCCATGCTCGCCCTCCTCGGCATCCCTGGCGTCAACGCCGCCGCGCTCATAGCCATGGCGGGAATACTGGGCATGATCGCCCCGCCCGTGAATATCCCGGCGATGATTATAGGCGGAGGCATCGACATGCCCTATGTCGGCTTCGAGATCCCCCTCCTTCTCCTCACGGTGCCCCTCGCTGTCTTCTCCGCCCTCTGGTTCGGCTACCGCTACGCCAGGAAGACGGATATGGGCAAGCTTCTCGCCGCCCTCGACACGACCACCCTGGACAGATACGGCGCCCTGCGGCTTTTTTCCCCCGTGCTCCTCGTCGTCGTACTCATGGTTTCCGACAGGGCATTCCCTAAATTCTCCAGCCTGGGCATGCCTCTAATCTTCACCATCGGGGCCGCCGTCTCCTGTCTCACGGGGAAGCGCTTCAATATCCTCAAAGCTTCCAGGACCGCGGTGGAACAGGCTCTTCCCGTCCTGGGCATACTCGTGGGGGTGGGCATGTTCATCCAGGTGATGACCCTCACCGGGGTGAGGGGCTTCATTGTCGTGAACGCCCTCTCCGTTCCGCCCGCCTTCCTCTACGCGGCGATCGCGATCACCCTTCCGCTCTTCGGTGCCGTGTCGGCCTTCGGCTCGGCCTCGGTGCTCGGCGTGCCCTTTCTTCTCGCCCTACTCCAGAAAGACCAGATCATCACCGCCGCGGCCCTGTCCCTCATTTGCGCCCTGGGCGACTTCATGCCCCCCACGGCCCTTTCGGCGATTTTCGCCGCCCAGGTCGTAGGCCTGGACGGCTACGGCAAGACCCTGCGGAAGCTCATAGTTCCCTCGCTCCTGATCATCGCCGTGGCCCTCGCGTTCATAATTTTCTCGAAGCAGATACGCGCTTCATACTGAAAGGAGACCACGATGCTCATGAAGACGATCTACCTCGCGATTCTCGCGTTCGTGCTGGGCCTCACCCTCTGGTGTCTCCTCACTTCGAGGAAACCCAGCCTGCAGGCCACGGCCGCCATGGTGGTCGTGCCCCTCCTGCTCAGGCTTTTTCTCATCAACTAGGAGCATGGCATGAAGAAATACCATATCACCGCGGCAATCTTCCTCGCTCTGGCCCTTGCCGCGGCCTTCGCCGCCGGCGCTTCCTTCCTGTCGATGAGGAAGGTCGAGGCTATAATGCGCGGACCGGGGGTTTCGGATCTGCGGATGCTCTCCGACTGGTTCCCCGGGCTCAAGGGGACGGCCGGTGACACGGAGGTATTCATCCTGAGGCCGGAAGGGGTTTCGAAAGCCGATTCCGCGGCGGGCGCGTCCATGCTGGTCCTGGGCGGCACCCATCCCAACGAACCCGCGGGTTTCATGAGCGCCGTCCTCCTTGTCGAGAACGCCGTGCCGGCCTCGGGAACCCTCTATGTGATCCCCCGGGCCAATGCCTCAGCCTTCACGCACAACGATCCCCAGGAAGGTTCCCCGCAGCGATTCACGATCCGGACGGCCTCGGGCTCCAGGATCTTCCGCTACGGCTCGCGCGCCACGAACCCCGTGGACCAGTGGCCCGATCCCGATGTCTACATCCACGCTTCCTCGGGACAGAGCCTGTCGGGCAACGAAACCCGCAACCTCAACCGGGGCTATCCCGGACGGCCCGACGGAACCCTCACGGAAAAAGTCTGTTACGGCATCACCGAAATGATAAAGGCCGAGAAGATCACCATAACGGTGGACCTGCATGAGGCTTCGCCCGAGTATCCAGTGAACATGGCCATGGTGGCCCATCCCCATGCCATGGCCCTGGCTTCGGAAACCGTGATAGGCCTCGAGATGCAGGATATCCTGATCCGCCTGGAACCCTCTCCCGCCAACCTGCGGGGCCTTACGCACAGGGAACTGGGGGATTTTACCGATACGCTTCCCCTCCTGATGGAAACTCCCAACGCGTCCCAGGGGAGGCTGAGAGGCAGGACGGACGAAGCCCTCGTGCTGACAGGCATCGATCCCTGGTATGTCCGCGCCCAGAAACTGGGGCGGCTCTACGTACCTTATGATGAGAAGGGACATCCTCTGGAGGAGAGGGTGGGGAGGCATCTGGCAGGCATCTCGGAGCTGGCTTTTACCTGGACGTTGAACAACGCGGACCGGCCGCTGGAATTCACGGGGCTCCCAGGCTACGCCGAACTCCAGGAAAAGGGCATCGGCGCCTGGCTCAGGGAAGAGTGACCGGGAGGGAGAGGGCTTTCCAGAGCCCGCACCCCATACCCCGTACCCCGCCTTTCATTTCCTCATCGCCTTGATTCTCTCCTGCACGAGGGCATCGCAGCGCTCGTTGTCCGGATTGCCCGCATGTCCCTCGACCCAGAAGAATGAAGGTTTCAGCTCCTGGACGAGGATATCGAGCTCCATCCACAACTCCTGATTCTTTACTGGCTTCTTGTCGGCCGTCTTCCAGC
>CAZRYP010000032.1:0-14451 GCA_964604295.1 uncultured Treponemataceae bacterium | reverse complement strand
TGAAGGAAGAATTCATCTCGAAAAGCCCCGTGCGCATATTGGAGAAATCGATAGAAGGCGGCCTCCAGGCCGGAAACATCGGAATCATCGCCTCCAGGAAGGGCATAGGCAAGACCTCCGTACTGGTCCAGATGGCCCTCGACAGGCTCATACAGGGCGAGAAGGTCATCCATGTCTCCTTCAATGCGCACACAAGCTATATCATTTCCTGGTACGAGAATATTTTCGACGAGATCGCGAAGAGGAAGAATCTTGAGAATACCTCCGATCTCAGGGATCAGCTGGTGCGCAACCGCGTCATCATGAACTTCACCCAGGAGGGCATGTCCGTCGACCAGATAACCCGCTCCCTCAAGGCCATGATCGTCGACGGCGGCTTCAACGCGAAGACCGTCATCGTCGACGGTTTCGACTTTTCCCGCGGCACGGTGGAGCGCTTCGAGAAGGTACGGGACTTCCTCCAGGAGATGGGGCTCGAAGCCTGGTATTCCTGCACCCTGTCGGGCGAGGATCCCCTCTTCGACAAGAACAATGTCCCCATACTCCTGAGGGATCTGCTGCCCCTGATTTCCGTCCTCATCGTCCTGGAACCCATGCGCGACTTCATCCATTTCAAGGTGGTGAAGGATCACGAGAGGCTGAATCCGAGGGATCTGAGCCTCAAGCTCGACGCCAAGTCCCTCCTCATCGCCGAGAGCTGATCCAAGGCCGGCCGCGGCCATGCCCCAGGACAGAGGGAGCCGTTCACGATGGCATCGTGGACGGCTCCTTTATTTTTGCTCGGGGATGAACTCGAAGGAGTCGATGGTGACGGCCAGGAGGCCGCGCCCCGAGGGCGGGATGTCGCCGTGGGCGAGGTAGAAATTCAGGTGGATATTGGCGCTGGGCTTGGGGATGGCTTTGGGGTCCGAGAAGGTCCAGGCGGAGATGAGAGCCGGGGAGCCGGCCTCGGGGCGCAGACCGTAGCCCTTCCAGGACGCGAATTCCACCCTGTCTTCCCTCCAGGCGAAGGAATAGGTAGCCTGCCCGTCGATGCCCGAAAGACCGAAGGTCGTCATGTGTCCCGCGGCATCGTAGGGCTGGATGACATATTGTCCGAGCACCGGAGCCTTGGCCTGCCCCCATGCCGAAAACTCTATGTCGATCTCGCGATGGAAATACGCGTTGGCCGAAGAATAGGTGAAGAGTCCCAGGACGGTATTCTGGTCCAGCCCTGCGGGAGGTGTGCGCAGCCTGAAAAGATAGGTTCCATAGCCGGTGCGCTTCTGAAGGGTGACTTCGCCCGCGTACCAAAGCCCTTCCCTGTAGGTGATGGCCAGGGTGAGGGAGCCGTCCGCGTTCAGGAACACGGAAAGATCGCGGCCTCCGAACATGTTGGCCATGGGGCCTTCGGGTTCCGTGGTCCGCCTGACAGCCCATTTGTTCGAGGAAAACGTGATCGTCTGTGCGGGCGGGCTCGTCTGGGACGAGAGGGGCGAGGCCGCCGTCAACATGAGGATGAGGAGGGCCTTCGCCGAGGCGGATACAGATCGTGACATGGCTGCTCCCTTTCGCCCTTCATTCGAGATAGTAGAATGCCGTACGGGCGCCCAAGGCCAGACTCAGAGGAAAGGAGGCGCCTTTCAGCACGGCCTCGAGAGCGGCCAGCTTTTCCGTTCCACTGACGAGGACCATGGTGTTCCGCGATGTCTTGAGGAGTCCCGCGCTCATGGTCATGCGCATTTTCGGCTCGGCGGGGGCCGTCGTGGGCAGGGCCAGAGATTCCCGTGCCCTCGCCTCGAGCGAAAAGATGCCCGCCGTGTGTCCATCTGCGCCCATGCCGAGTAGGGCAAGGTCGAAGACGGGCGGCTCTCCCATGGACGCGATCATCTCGCGGGCATAGAGGGCGCAGGCTTCTTCACGGCTGCCTTCGGGCCAGAGGTGGATTTCCGGCGGGCTCTTCCAGCGAGCCGCGGCCGCCCCCTCCCCGAAAACCTCGGATATCATCCTCCCGTTGCGAAAGGGGCTGTCGGCCGGCACATCCCTTTCGTCGCCCACCCAGAGATGGATGCGGATTTTCCAGCTCAGGGAGGCGAGGGAGGGGGCGGCCGCGAGGGCCCTGTACGCGGGCTCGGGAGTCCTTCCCCCCGCCAGGCTCGCGTGGAAGGCTTTCTGTCCTCGACCGATGGCCGCGTGCACGGCAGCCTCGAAATCGGACAGGATACGGGCTGTCCAGCCCGCCTCATCGAAAAAGCGCAGAAGCCGTTTCATCGGAGACCGATCTCAGGCACGGGGGAACCCGCCGGGTACATGAGCAGGCCGCCCGCGTCCGGAGCCGCCGACGGGTCAGCCGAAGCCCAGGCCGATTCCAGGGCATCGACGATGCGCCAGGCATGCTCGGATTCGTCGGCGCGGATGAAGAGCGTCGAATCCCCGGCGAGGGCGTCGGCGATGAGGCGCTCGTATGCTTCGGGGAGATAGTCGGCCACTTCCCTGTAGGAAAAGTGGAGCTCGCTCGCCTTGATCGCGGGAATGCCCGGAACCTTGGCGTTGAACCTCAGCCACACGCCCTCGTCCGGCTGGATCCTGATGGTGAGGGTGTTGTGCATGAGGGAGTCCCCGCACTGTGCGGCGAAGAGCGCAATCGGCGGACGCCTGAAGTGGATTATGATCTGGCTGAATTTCGACGCGAAAGCCTTGCCCGTGTGGAGGGTGATGGGAACGCCCGAAAACCTCCAGTTGTCCAATTCGACCTGCAGGGATACATAGGTTTCGGTCGTCGAATCGGGACCCACCTTGGCCTCATCTCGGTACGCCCTTATCTTTCCGCCCCCGGCATCCATCCCCTCGGCGTACTGGCCCCGGATCGAGCGCGAAAGGATATTCCCCTGCACGGAGCGGGATATCGACTGCAGCACCTTCACCTTTTCGTCCCTGATGCTCTCCGGATCGAGGCTGGCGGGCGGTTCCATCGTCGTGAGGCACATCAGCTGCACCAGATGATTCTGGAGCATGTCGCGGGCGGCTCCGGCCTTGTCGTAGTATCCTCCCCTGCTCCCTATGCCCTCGGTCTCGAATACGGAAATCTCGATGGACTCTATGTGGTTGCGGTTCCAGACAGGTTCGAAGACCGAATTCGCGAATCTCAGGTAGAGGAGGTTCTGGACGGTTTCCTTGCCCAGATAGTGGTCGATCCTGTATATATCCTTTTCGGCGAAGGCTTCATGAAGGTCGGCTGTCAGGGCTTTCGCGCTCGTGCCGTCGCTGCCGTAAGGCTTCTCCACGACGAGGCGTCGCCAGCCTCCGGGCGTCTCCCCGGAGGAGCCCAGCCCGGCCTTCCCGAGCCTTCCCGCTATCGCGCCGAAAAATTCCGGACCTACGGCGAGATAGAAGAGGATGTTCACGGGAAGGCGCTTGTTCCCCAGCCTCGCGGCGAAGGAGGCATTCCCGCCTCCCAGCATGTCGGCCAGGGTTTCGTAGCCGGAAGGATCATCCAGGTCCGAGGCGAGATAGAATATCCTCGAGGAAAAGGCCTCCCACTGGGCTTCCGTGAAATTGCCTCGCCTGGCGTACTTGGCGCAGCTCGCCTTGAGGTCGGCCCTGTAGATCGAGTCGTCGAGCTCTTTTCGCGCGAAGCCGATCATGATGAGGGATCCGGGCAGAATGCCGCCCGCGAAAAGGTCGAAGAGGGCGGGGAAGATCTTCCTGTGGGAGAGGTCCCCCGTGGCGCCGAACACGACGAAGACGGCCGATTCCGGCGTCAGAGCGCTCGATTCCAGGTTGCAGAGCGGATAACTTTCGGATTTTCCGGTCATGGCTCGACTCAGCCTTTGGCGGGAAACCAGTGGAACCACTGTTCCTCGGCCCCGTTGACAATATGGTGGACGGCGTCGGGGAGCATCCCGAAAGTCATCCCGAAATCTTCCTTGTCCGTGATGAAGCCCATTCCCCAGCCTCCCGAGGCGAACCTCTCCCTCATGTCGGCGAGCCTCTCGTACAGGGCATTGGCCTCATCGGTGGTGCCCAGCCTGTTGCCGTAGGGCGGATTGCCCAGGATGTATCCCCTGGGAGCGAAAGGCGCCGCGTCCTCGGCTTTCGCGACTTCGAAACTGATCCAGTCCAGGATGCCGGCGTCCTCGGCGTTGCCCCTCGCCGCGTTCAAGGCGTCCGGATCCGTGTCCGAAGCCCGTATCTCCACCTCGACGTCGTGCCTGATCCTTCCCTCGAATCCGGCCCTCACTTCCTCCACGATCTTGGGGGATATGGCGGGCATGGCCTCGAAGGCAAAATGGCGCATGAGGCCGGGGGCGAAATCGAGGGCGTAGAGAGCGGCTTCTATGGCTATCGTCCCCGATCCGCAGAAGGGATCGAGAAGGGCATATTTCCTGTTCCATCCCGAGAAGAAGAGGAGGGAAGCGGCGATGGTTTCCTTGAGGGGAGCGAGGACGACGCGTTTCCTGTACCCGCGCTTGTGCAGGGGATCGCCCGAGCTGTCTATGCCCACGGAGCACTGATCCTTGTCCAGGTAGACGCGCGCCGCGACAATGTTTCCCGTCTCCGGCATCTGTTTCATGCCGTAGATATCCATGAGGCGGGAATAGGCGGCCTTCTGGGCCATGGCCTGGAGGCTGGTCTGGGCGGCCAGCTTGGATTCATGGGACCTGACCCTCTCGATATGGAGCTTGGAGTCTTTGAAGCAACAGAGTTCCCACGGCAGTTCGCGGATACCCTCGAAGAAGGCGTCGAAATCACCTGCCGGGAAGCGGCCGAGCTCGACGAGGACGCGCTCGACAGTCCTCAATCCGATATTCGCCGTGGCCAGGTCCCGCGCCATGTTGGCTTCGTCCATGGCGAAATAAATCCTGCCGGGCTTGCGTTCGTCGACGGCGAGACCGAGGCGGGCGATTTCCTGCGAGGCTATTTTTTCGAGGCCGACCGCGCACAGCGCTATGCCTCTCAACTGTGTTCCCATGAAATCAGTATGGTGGAGAAGGGGCGATTATACAAGTCCGACGAAGCCTGGCGCGAGGATTGACGCGCCCCCTCATCCCCCTTATCCTTCCGGGAATGATGATTTCCGGCCGTACCGGCTCCGCGGCTCCGCGAGCCTTCAAGGCGAGCATACCCGTCCTTCTCGGCTACGTGGCCATAGGCTTCGGCTTCGGCCTTCTGGCGGTGAATACGGGCTACCCGGCCTGGTTCGCCCTCTTCATGAGCGTTTTCGTCTATGCCGGCGCGGCCCAGTACATAGGCATCGGACTCTTCGCCGCCGGGGCCTCCCTCGCCGAAATAGCCCTCGTCACCCTGGTCGTCAACCTTCGCCACGCGGCCTACGGTCTATCCCTCATCAAACCCTACGCGAAGCATCCCCGCATCAGGCCCTACCTGGTCTTCGCCCTCACCGACGAGACCTATGCCCTCCTGAGCTCGGCGAGCGAGGAGGACAGGGCGGACGGGAATTTCCTTCTCATGGTCTCGGGATTCAACCAGCTCTACTGGGTGGCGGGCACGGCTCTCGGCTCCCTGGCCGGCGCCCTCATCCCCTACAGGATAGACGGGCTGGATTTCGCCCTCACCGCGATGTTCCTCGTGCTGGCCGTGGAGCAGGTGCTCAAGCTGAAGAAGGCCCTGCCCTTCCTCATTGCGGCCATCTCCACCGTGGCGGCCAAATTCCTCGTGGGCGACAGGGGAACGATCCTCGTCGGACTCCTCATCGCGATCCTCGCGATGACGGCAAGCGGGAAAAAGGGAGGCGCCGATGCTCGATAACGGTGAAGCGCTTGCCGCCGCGGCCCTCATGGCCCTGATCATCGTATCCTGCCGCGCCCTTCCATTCCTCTTCTTCGCGGGCAGGAAACCCCCTCCCCTCCTGGCCTTCATCGAAACCTACATGCCCGCGATCGCGATGACGGTCATGGTCGTCTCCTCCTATACCTCGATATCCTGGGCTTCGGCTCCGCACGGCCTGCCCGAAGCAGCCGCGGGAGCCTCCGTCGTGATCCTGCATTTCTGGAAGAGGAACACACTTCTGAGCATCCTCGGGGGCACCTTCCTCTATATGCTTCTGGCCCGGATTCTCGCGGGCTGACGAGGGCGAGGCGACCTTTCGCCACGGCGAACGCGCAGGACTCGGCGATCATGGCAGGGCTTTCCATGAGACGATCCAAGGGGCGGCTCACACCGGAAGCGCGGCTTTGCGCTGCTTCGCGGATCTGGGCTTGGGCCGAAAAGAATTGGCGCCTCATTGTATCCCCGTTTCGATGCTATCCCCGGATAAAGTACCTCTCGGGCTCCGCGCTCCCCGGGATATTCACGCTTGACACATTCTCGGCCTTTACGCTATTATCGCCCTGCTGTTCGGGGGTGTAGCTCAGTTGGTAGAGCGTTTGAATGGCATTCAAGAGGTCAGGGGTTCGATTCCCCTCACCTCCACGAACATAAAGGCCGTCAGGAATGACGGCCTTTTTCATTTTATCGATATTTTCAATTATGAAAAGATTTATGTTGTTTATTGGAAATAATTTAAGTAACAAATATTTTATTACTACATAAGTAATTATAATACAATACATCTGTATAGATATTAGTCCTCTCTATCCAAAATATAATACTAATATATCGAAATATTGATTGCTGAATAGATCAAAAAGGTTTCTAATTCTAGTTATATAAAAGTATTATGCTAAAAAATGTACTATTCGCCGGAGGCGATAAATGTCATCGTGGAGCGTGGGGTGCACACATCGTACACCAGCTCTCTTGCAGCTTCTCAATTACACATTTTATAAGATTTACCATGTGCTCCTGGTAGTTGAAACAAACTTACAACTCTTATACCTGTTTTTTTTCTCATGGAAAGGTACCTCATTCTCAAACACATCCCTTCTGACTTCCTTTCTTATACCACCTGCTGAATTCATAGGCAGTTCACTTAAACAGAACTACTTACTCTCTTGGGTTTTCTCTGGAGGTCTATATGAAACAACGTTCCCCTCTTGAAAGGTTCATTCTTCTATCGCTTTTCACTATCTGCCTGTTCCTCCCATCGACCTTAGTCTCCTGCGATTTGATTGACCTAAAGAACAGGACAGGTACCTTAGCCTTTACGCTTTCATCAAGCATGAACGCCCGAACGCTGGTTCCCGGGATATCCCTCGATGTGGCAACCTACGACCTTGAAGGTGCCGGACCTAATGATGCATCTTTTTTCATCTCCGACATTTCAGGGGCAAGCTATGTACGATACGACTTGGTTCCTGGCGAATGGATAGTGACCGCAACAGCTCGGAATGCATCAGGAGACGCCATTGCTTCTGCAAGTGCGATAACCACCATCGAAGCACGGAAGACATCGGTTGTTACGCTGACCTGTGTGCCGCTCTCGGGAACAGGTTCGCTCTCGCTTGAATCAAGCTGGCCAGTAGACCTTGTCACTGAACCAGAACTGACCGCGACAGTAGTCTCAGTGACCGGGACAGTCCTCAATGTGCCGTTTACTCTGGGAACCGGAAGTGGCAGTGGTTCTTTGTCTGGAATCCCAAATGGGTACCATACGCTGTCGATCAAGCTGAAGGAAAAGTATGGGGCAGACAAGACAGTATGGGGGCGAGTGGAAGCAGTACTTATCTTGGCCAATCATACGACAACGGGTAGTTGGGAACTGAGTCAGACGGATCTGGCGATCTATCAGACGGGCGGGATAGAAACCCAGCTTGATAATTCAATACCTAAACCGCTTACCGTTACCCTTGCCGACACAATCACTCAACTTAAGCAAGGGACAACACACACCGTTTCAGTCGCAACTCCAGAGATCTTTGATTCTGTGCAGTGGTATCTGAATGGAGATCCAATAGTCGGTGCAACAGAAAGCTCATTGACCTTTGGATCTGATCTTACGCTTGGTACACATTGGCTGGATGTGGTAGCCCAGAAGGGAGAATCCTTTGGCTCAACGGGATTTCGGTTCGAGGTGAAGACGACTCTAGAGCAAGTAACTATCGATGGCAACCGAATGTGGAACCGCTATGCATATTTTTCTTGGCAGAATATTACAACTATTTACCAACCAAATAATACTAACGCTATGATCGATACCTGGAAAGTTGATGAAAACGGAAATGGAGACCCCAGAGATGACGAGAATAGACTGGTTTGGAATGGGCAATCCGATAACCCGAATGGTATCAAGTTTGGATGTCAGGATGGGCTGAAAGCTGAACAATCAGGTTGGGATGTTGATGCATTTGTGGATGCTCAAGGGAATGGGGTGATTACATTTACCCGCCAGGATACTGGCGGTTATGCAACAGCTACATATTTGCTTACACCAGATTCTGGAGATTTACATGGCGAACTCACTTTTCAAACCACGACTACTGGTGATTTTTACTGGGGGATCTATTTAATAAATGGAGTATGGGTAAACAATGACCCGGGAGAAATGGCACTTTACAATCAGGCCTATGTTGAAGGGCAGACAATTACAGCTAGGTTATCTCCATTGAACCAGTATCCAGTTGAAGGCGAGGATTACATTAAAGCAAGCAATTTACGCGAAGGTATTGCCGCCTTATTCTCAACTCAGAAAAATTGGCAAAGCGTTTTCGAACTTAAGGAATCTTCGACCGATATTGACCTGATATCGTGGGTTCGGATGGCAAGCCAATATGGAGGCTGGGGATTCAATCGAACCGCCTGTGCAGAAAAACTTCTAACTTCAGGTGATCAGATCACTATGGGAGCGGTTTTCAAGACAACCATGAGTTCCCAATAACGCTGGCTTAGGTTAACGATAGGCAAATTTTATCTGTAAGAACTGGCCATGATTTAGTGTGCTGTGGTTTTGTACGGACGTAGGTATAAAACTGCGTCTCCATTTTGATGATTTATCAAAAATGTTCCGGAGGCACATCATGAATCGAAAGTTTATTGGTTTTACTTTCCTCTGCTTTGCAGCGATTGTATTAGTCATGAGTTGTGATCTACTTGTTTCACTATTTCATGAGCCGCAGGAATTATCAGTAGAGATAATGATGGATAAAAGTGAGTATGACTATGATGAAACGATTGATGTTATTTTAAACGTCCTATCAGAACCAGGGAGGATTTTGGATATTACCTGGAAGCTCGATGGAGAGGATCTTGGAATCACTATCGATAATCCTAAAGCCCTTATATTGAAACTTACACCAGCCTCAACAAAAACATATTCATTGGAAGTTACAGTCAGTGATGGTGTAGATGTCATAAAAATATCGCATACTTTTACTGTGAAGCAATTTTCATTTGTTGGAACATGGAAAACGACAAATGTATCAAATCCTGCATACTTTTCTAAAAAAGATATAGTTGGAATATGGAAGCTAGATAAATTCGAGCTATACTATTTTGACGCAAATGGGGGAGAAATCCTAAGGACTTATTCTGCGCGAGGTATAATGGAATTCCCTACAGAAAATACTTGGGTCAAGTTGACTGAACAAGATTACTATGATCAAAGCACTTCAACATGGAAACCATGGACAACTTCTGATGGCATCATGTGGGTAAAATACATCGCCAGCGCTGATAAGCTTTCAGTTACCGTGCAATTGGACATGACAACGCCAGCCGATTCAGCAGGGTATACATGGTTATTCACAAAAATCGATGACACTGTAGATTCTTGGTTTTAGAATAAAAATTCTTTTCCTTGTACTAATGGATCGGCAGCTCATGGGAAATTATGTCAGAGAAAATATTGAACCGATAACGTACACTATCTTTCGCACATTTAGGCAGGTTGAAAAGAGACGCCCTCATCTGGTTAAGTTGAGTTACCAGACAAAACTTGGCCAAAAGGAGGGCGCCATGAACCAAGAAGGTTCACCAGAAAAGATTATACGAATAGACGAAGGGCTCGTGAAGCGGGAACTGAACGAGATCGTCCGAGGCACGGTGGAGGAGACTTTGAACAAACTTCTTGACGCTGAAGCAGACGAGCTGTGCGGTGCAGGAAGGTATGAACGAAGTCCCGACCGGATCGACACGAGAGCCGGTTCGTATGAAAGAAACCTGGAAACGAAAGCCGGGAAGGTCACACTCAAGGTACCCAAGTTGAGAACGATCCCTTTCGAAAGCGCGATCATTGATCGGTACAAACGCCGGGAATGCTCGGTAGAAGAAGCACTCATCGAGATGTACCTGGCTGGAGTGTCAGTCCTCGCGTGGAAGACATTACCGAGGCACTGTGGGGCACCAGGGCTTCGGCAGGACTCATCTCCAAGCTTAACAAGCAGGTCTATGAGAAGATCGAATCATGGCGTAACCGAAAAATAGAAGGTCGCCATGCCTACGTCTACCTGGATGGAATCGTCCTCAAGCGAACATGGGCGGATGAAGTCAGGAATGTCTCGATCCTGGTTGCCTTTGGCGTCAATGAAGACGGGTTCCGGGAGATTCTTGGGGCCGCGGAAGGGGCCAAGGAAGATAAAGCTGGCTGGGGCAGCTTTATCGCGAATCTCAAGGAACGAGGGTTGACGGGTGTCAGACTCTTCATCTCCGACAAATGCATGGGCTTGGTGGAATCGCTGTCAGAATACTATCCTGACAGTCTCTGGCAGCGTTGTACGGTGCATTTCTACCGGAATGTGTTCACCAATGTCCCAAGTACCAAAGTGAAAGATGTGGCAGCGATGCTCAAGGCGATCCATGCCCAGGAAGACCGCCTGGCGGCCCTTGAGAAGGCGCACGCGGTGACAGAGAAGCTCAAAGCCATGAAATTGCATACCGCAGCCAAGACGCTTGAAGATGGCATTCTGGAGACCTTGAGCTATACAGAATTCCCCCGTGAACATTGGCGGAAACTGAGGACCAACAATCCGATGGAACGGATCATGCGAGAGATCCGTCGACGTACCCGGGTTGTCGGCAACTTCCCGGACGGCAACTCTGCGCTTATACTGGTGACCTCTCGATTAAGGTACATTGCTGGTCGCCAGTGGGGTACGCGGTGCTATATGAATATGGATCTTTTATTCAAAGGAGAGATCGGCTACCAGATAATCGAGGCATAGACGGGAACTGGACGAGGGCTTCCCGATAAATGTGCGAAAGAATGTTGACGCTACCCATACATACCGATCCGATCGGCCCTGATATATCTGAATACCATGTAACTCGTGGAGGAAGTTTTCTTGATGAGCCTGATAGCTGTCGGTCAACATATAGAAGCAGTTCGATACCTTTATTAGCATTAGACTCACAAGGTTTTAGAGTTGTACGTCGTCCTTGAGTTGAAAGATAAAAGGACAAAGCGCAATATCTGTCTCAGATTTTCATGGCAAAATCTCATATACCAATAAGGCTTCCGCCTGAGTAGCGTTTGAAGCAGAAACAACAAACAAGCCTCTGGTAATAACCGTGGGGGCAGGGCCTGCGAGATCAGTAAAATCGGCCTCGACCGTCGCGAATGGAACTGTGGAAGCCACCGCTTTGATATATTCCGTGCCGTAGGGCTTGCCGAGCAGGTATTTGAATCCATCATTGGGTCCCGGGAATTTCATGGCCTCTCCAGCAGTAATACGTCCCGAGCCACCATAGCGATTGGGCCAGATCAGCTGGGCTATCCCATTCACATCGACATGATAGATCTTGAGGTAGGCATCCTTGTTGGACGTGACAAAAAGAGTGAGAGTTTCTCCATCGCGATACGTGGCACCGATACCCCGATCAGCGGCGATTGACACTATCAAATCGCCCTTGCCTGGTGTCAATTGGCTTAAGGCTACTGCATTCTGGACAGTCTTGGGAGAAGGACTGATTTCGATAGTCCCAGGTACTGAAGCCAAGGGAACTATGTATCGCATATCGGCGATGAGTCCTCCAGTGGAAAGATCAGAAAGGCTCAGGTGGACAAGAACCGCCCTTTCATCAAGGAAGTACTTTCCATAGAGAATGGAATCAGCCCGATCGGTACCAAAAAAATCACTGTAGAGTTTCCGGATCGAAGGATCCATCGCTGCCGCAACCTGCTTGTCGAAGAGCTTGAGGTGGGTGGTTCTGGAGAGCGCAAGACGAAGTTCATCCTCGAACCATCGTGAGAAAGGGCTGGGAAGTTGGGAATCAGCAAAGGTAAAGCTTCCCATCCCAACCATGACCATCGGAAGATAATGGTTCTCTATCATCTTTTCCAGGACGATGGGCATATCTGGCAGGATCAATGGGGGTGATGAAGCTTGAGCAAAGGAGAGTGCTGGAATCACTGCAAGAAACACAATGGTTATGAGACCTATTATACTATTCATCTTTCGCATAAATACTCCAGCTTCATCAATTCGTTAGCAATTTATGGTACACCCACAGAGACATAGGAAATTTCACATGTTGAGTCCCAAGGCTGCGAAAAGCCAAGCTTCCACAGCGGCCCGGCGATAGACCAACTTGATGCCGCAACAGCGGTAGGAGTCGATTGCCCATCCAATTGAACAGAAAGAGTTCCTCCATCAGTTCTAATCGTTGCAACGACTGTAGCCCATGTACCTTCAGCCGGTAGTGGATTCAACTGTGATGTAGTATATGTGCCCAATAGCCAGCCATATGTATCGCTAGGTAAAAAAGTGACTCCAACAGCGCCATCAGCTCCTACACCATTAATAGCAGTTGTTGGGAAGATCGAAAGGCATGGGAGAAGATAGTTCCTCCCTCCAGCGGTGAGGCGCATCCTTGACTGGATCACGAGAGGGAAATTGAGATTGAGAGAACTGAGATCAGTCCACGTCTTATCGCCATAGGAACCATTCGGTGAGATCCTAAGAACATCTGCACCTGTATCGACAGCAATGGAACTGTTGGTGCGTGACCAGGATGAATCGGCAAATACATTTTCATCAAAGGTTTGTTTATATAAAGGATAGGGAGATACCAATTTTACATTATCGATCAATGCTTTCTCAAATCTCCCACTGCTAGACCAACTCCCATTCATGGATACGCCTAAGTAATCCAGATCTGAAGAAAATCCACCGCTTATCGTACCGCTCCAGGAAAGAACAGATTGACTGTCTCGCTTAACCTCGATCGAAATGTTTTTAGTATCTGAATCATAGGTAACTGTTATCGAATGCCATTTATTGAGTTGCATCGTACCTTCGGCAGAAACGCAGGTCGAGCCCGTTTGACTGACCGCATAGAGATAGACAACAGGTGAATAGCCTCCAAGCAGTACGTATGCTTTCTCTCCTGTATTAGAGTTGCTATTCTTATTCGCATCGAATAGACCGAAGCAGACATCTCCAGTGTCTCTCTCGGTTGGCTTAATATCGACAGTGTACCGGAATGAATCCCCAGAGTAATCCACGGGTGTCGTAGCCCAGTCGCCGCTATTGGTATAATTTTCTGTAGAATATGCCTGCACGCTTGAATTCCAAAAATATCTGCTTGAATTGTTCGTATTCCAATTGGGATTTGTAGAAAAATCATTGCTATACAATATCCCATTAGGATTCTCGGTGGTAGGAATTATCAAATTCCGAGCTACACGTATACCCAATTCATCATGATTTGTCGGACCATGATGGCCGCGAAGCGTAGTTCTGCAATATTCCGCAGAATACTTCCAGCTGCTGCTGCGACCGATGCGGTAGCTGCCTGACGATGCACCTGTCGGATTTGTCTGTGTGGTTGATGAATAACTGCCATACCAGTCCCAGCACCACTCGAAGACATTTCCGCTCATGTCGTAGAGTCCGAGCTCATTAGGCGACTTGGCTCCTACAATATGTGTAGTGCTTCCCGCATTGCCAGAATGCCACGCTACCGCATCCACATCATTGGAGCCGGCATACGTATAGCCCGATGACTGGGTTCCTCCTCGCGCAGCAAATTCCCATTCGGCTTCGGTTGGCAAACGGTACCCGTTCTTTGTCATATCTACAGTTACAGAAGTTCCATTTATTGTGTATACACTCTCGAGACCCTCTTGGTCGGAAAGTGAATTGCAGAAGGTTACCGCATCATACCAAGTTACCTGATTGACCGGTCGATTGGGCGCATCAGTCCCTGATGTGAACGTTGACGGATTGTTACCTGTGACTTCTTGATACTGTGACTGTGTTATTTCATATTTACCAATTAGGAAAGAAGATACAGTAACCTGATGTACCGGGCTTTCATCCGGCTCGCCAGAACTTGAACCCATCTGGAAGGTACCCTCAGTTACTTCCACCATCTCAATTGCCCATGGTGACACCGTTGTCGATGTTGTAGGTGGTACAGTTGTGGTTGTTGTCAATGTCAAAGTGAAAGCTATACCACTCGACCAAGGTCCCCACATGTCACCTTTCTTTGCCCTGACACGAAAATAGTACTTGCCAGCTCCCTCGCTCGGTATCCAGTCGGACGGCTCGAAAGTATTACTGCTCTGCTCCTTTGAATATTCTGGGTTCAGGAATTGATTATTGCTGGAAATCTGAATCCTATAGGCGGTTCCTC
>CAZRYP010000031.1:0-14574 GCA_964604295.1 uncultured Treponemataceae bacterium | reverse complement strand
AGCCCCTGATAAAGGACTCATCTCAAGGAAGAACTTTTCGAGCGGCTTTTTATTTTCTATAAGCTTGCTTTTTGGGAATTTTGATTGCTCTTTATAGTAAAGCGCTAGTTTATTGATATCTCTTTTAGCCGATTCCAAGTTCTTCTCTTGTTTTGCTTCCTGTGGAGTGAACTTAACCTCGATAATTCCCGCAATGTCATGGCCTTTTGTGACAACAAGATCGGGCTTGTACATCTTCTCCCCATCAGGCTTCTTTGAATCATCTTTTAAGTAAAATTGTGGCTCGACCCAAACATCCCAATCCTTGGGTACCTTCTCTTCGAACCTGTTCTTGAGCAACATGAACAGATATGATTGAAGATGCCTTTCGGTCTGTATCTTGCCTTTTTCATACAATGGGATGATCGTATTATCCCAAATCTCCTCCAGAATGTCTGATAGCCCATTATCATTTGTGCCTTCATTGTCCATAAGAGTTCCTCGTGGGAGAATCAGTTCCCTACTTCATAGCCAAGCACGTCGGATTTCTTCAGTTCCATTTCCGACTCTTTCAGGAGTGTTGCCGTATCAACAAGGGTTGTAAACTCTTTGACATTCAAACGAGATGAATCCCCAGTCGCAGTCATCAGTTGAAGCATCGCGGGAACAAAGGCTTCGGGGTCGGGACATAGTACGGTCAGCTTCTGTTTCATTACGACAGCTCTATGCCAGACGACGATAGCTAGATCTTCGAGACTCTCCATTTTAACGATTTTCATTTCTGTCATTTTGTACTCCTCCAATGACTATAAATCCTTGTTTTATCGATAGCAATCTGCAATGGATTGCGTCAACTCAGGAATAAAGCTGTTTGATTGAAAAACTGAAACGGGATTCTCCAAAATGGAACTGATCAGAAGCCAATCCTGGAAGGTACATCGATTCTTATCGAGGAAAGGTATCCCCTCTGTAGAGAGCGCTCCCGGGGATACTTGGAGCCAGCCACCGACAAGCCTGCTGGACGCTGCTCCCAAAGTCTTGGCGAACGACCAGGTTTTCTCAGAGATAAAAATCTCACTTTGCTTCGCAGGAGATCTAAGGTCCTCGCTACGGTTCGAGCCCTGTGGTTCGCTGGTATCGCATTCCATTTCAGCCAGTATCATAGCCAGATCCCTGACGAAGTTCGGCCTAATCTTCATAGCCGACCAGGTCAGTTGTTCTGGGGGTCTTCCACTGTATATCTGAGAAGCTTTCGCGGATGACTGTTGAAGCAGGCATACCATGGCGTTAAGGAATATGCCTTCGACCAAGCCAAGGTCGTAGATGTTCTTGGGGTTATCGCCTATTTCGATGCTCATATGGAGATGGTACAACCCCACTAAGACAAGTCATGTCAGAGTCCTGTACGAATTTAGAGATTTCTGAAGAATGCCTTGAATTTCCTGAACGAGCGAGTCGGGGGAAAGAACCTGAACGGTATCACCAAGGCGCAAGAGCTCCTGGATAAACTCGAAATTTACCGCGATAGACAGTGAAAACTCTACAAAGCCATTTGTTTTCCGTATGACACGCTGCGAGTTGTGCAATGGAAGCGTTTCAAGGTACTGAGCCTGGAGTGTCGTTGCCCGTATCCGAACATCTTCAGTAGGCCCTTCGCTCAAGGTTACCCCGACTATTTTGTTGAAAAGCGAAGGTGTAATAGTGCGCTCCGGGGCTTGGTCTGGGAGAACCTCAAGGCTGGAAATTCTGTCTAAGCCGAAAGCCATTGGATTCGAAGCCCATTCGACAACCGCTACCAGGTACCATCGCCCTTGATACTGCTTCAGCAGTTGTGGAGAGACTGTAAATGTTCGGCTCTCCTCATTTTGAAATGCTCGATGTTCAAATCTAACCATTTGGCGGCATTTCAGAGCTGAAAGCAGAGGCGGTAGATACTCAAGCCCTTTCCCGATTCCTGAATGGTCGAAGACGACATATCTCTGTAATACCTTCACATCCCTGAATGACTCGATGATGGTATTGGCCTCTGCCGCTAGCTCAAGGAAAGAGATAGTTTCCCGCAGACCAGGAGATGAAGCAGGATCTATATAGTAATAGTTTCCGGATCTCTCATAGAGGATGTCGACTTTGTAATCGCCACTGAGGAAAGCAATGTCACGCAGGAACTCTCTTGGAGAGATCTTGTAGCCCAAGGATTCCAGATACTTGAGTATTTCCTTGCTGCTTGTTCGTCGGTTGCCATGTAGTTTTTCAAGGATAAGCTTGTAGCGGATGAATGGGGCGCGTTTGGCCATAAGACATATATACGCTAGCCAACAGGAAAAGACTAGCTTTCAGCAAATCATGGAATACGTTATGGGCCCTGCTGGACTTGAACCAGCGACCTACGGATTATGAGTCCGCAGCTCTAACCAACTGAGCTAAGGGCCCGGGATGCCTTGCGGCATCGGGCGGGCGGATTGGGCCCACCGGTGGCGGTTGGAAAATATACAGGCTGGCAAGGAAAAAGTCAACGGAAGGGCCATGGTTGCCGTGCGGGCGACTTCTCGCGATGGTTCCAGGATAGTACAGTATCGGGCAATCAGCCTTTTCAGGAGTTCGGGAATGATCCGCGTGGATGGTTATGAAATCAAGGCCGTGGCTTTCGATATGGATGGACTCATGTTCGACACCGAGAGGCTCGCCCAGAGGCTCTGGACGGAAGCCTCGGCGGCGGCAGGCTGGAAGATGAGCCCTAAGGTTCTCATGAGCCTCGTGGGCCAGTCGAAGCCTTCGGGGATGCGCCTGCTGGCCGAGGCATACGGACCGGACTTTCCCTACGAGGCGATCCGGACGAGAAGGCTTGCGATGGAAGCCGAATTCTTCAGGGACAACGAGGTGCCGCTGAAGCCGGGGCTTCTGGAACTCGTCGGCTTCCTGGAAACGCGGGGCATCCCCATGGCCGTGGCGACCTCGACCCAGAGATATAGGGTGCTTCCGCTCTTCGTAAAATCGGGCCTCCTCGACCGTTTTTCCTTCCTTCTCTGCGGGGACGAAGTGACGCGCACGAAGCCCTTTCCGGAGATGTACGTAAAGACGGCGGAAAGGCTCGGCATGGCGCCCGCCTCATGTCTCGTGCTGGAGGATTCGCCCGCGGGCATAGCGGCGGCCCACGCCGCGGGAGCCATTCCCGTCATGGTTCCCGATCTCGTGGAGCCGGACGGGGCGACAAGGGAGAAGGCGGCGCTGGTCTTCCGGAATCTGGGAGAGGTTCTCGGCTGGCTTGCGAAGACGGCCTAGGCGATCAAGCCCGGGCCGATCTTGGGCGGCCGCCCCGGTTCCAGGCGCCTCAATGCGCCTTGGCGAAGGCTTCCAGGTTCCTGACCAGGTATTTCATGTGGAAATCGGCGTGTCCCACGTAGATGGAGAGGACATCGGTGAGGCTCAGGTTCCCCCGCTCGGGGTGGATGATGAAAGCCGCTTCCCTGGTCTGGTCGTCGAGGGTTTTCAGCGAATCGGCGATGAATTTCCTCAGGGAGGCCGCGAGCTTCAGGCAGGCGAGGCCATCGCTGGCCGCGTAGTTGTTCTTCTTTTCCCAGACATTCGGGTCCCAAGCGGGAACTTTCTTCCCCGGCTCTGCCACGGCGCCGCGCAGCCTCATCACGAGGTTGCAGTCGGCATCCAGAAGATGGACGAGATGTTCAGTGATCGACCACGCGTCGGCGACGGGCGGGACGAAGGCGAGTTCGGCGGGGCTCAATCCCTTCGCTTTGGCGGACAAGGGCTCGTAGGCATGCTCGAAGGCGCTCACGAGCGCGTCGTATTCCTTCCTTTCCATGGTTCCTCCCTGGTGGATTACGGGAGTATACTACAGCCATGTCGGCAAAAGAACAGTATATCCTCGCCCTGGATCAGGGCACGACTTCCTCGAGGGCGATTTTGTTCAATCACGACGGGATCGTCATCGGCGTCAGGCAGATTCCCTTCAGGCAGATATTCCCCAAACCCGGCTGGGTCGAACACGATCCGGAAGAAATCTGGACCACCCAGCTCGAGGCGGCCAGGGGCGCCATCGCCTCGGCCCAGATAGAGAGCGACCAGATCCTCGCCATCGGGATCACGAACCAGCGGGAGACGACGGTACTCTGGGAAAGGGATACGGGCAAGCCGGTCTGCAACGCCATCGTCTGGCAGTGCAGACGTTCATCGGGCATCTGCGAGGAGCTGAAGGCGGCAGGAGCCGAGCCGGAGATACGCGAAAAGACCGGGCTCGTGGTGGATGCCTATTTTTCGGGCACAAAGCTCACCTGGCTCTTCAGGGAAAGGCCCGACCTGAGGCTGAGGGCCGAGCGCGGCGAGCTCATGTTCGGCACCGTCGATTCCTGGCTCGTCTACAGGCTTACGGGGCGGCACGCCACGGACCCCGGCAACGCGAGCCGGACCCTCCTCTTCGACATCAGGAAAAGGACATGGGACGACGGCCTTCTCTCGATGCTCGGCGTGCCCCGGTCCGTGCTCCCCGAGGTCCTGCCCAGTTCGGGCTTCTTCGGGACGACGCGGAAAGAGATTTTCGGAACCGGGATACCCGTGACCGGCGTGGCGGGCGACCAGCAGGCCGCCCTCTTCGGCCATGCCTGCTTCGAGCCGGGCGAAGCCAAGAACACCTACGGGACTGGCTGCTTCACGCTGATGAACACGGGTCCCTTTCCCGTCGCTTCCGCGCACAACCTGCTTACGACCGTGGCCTGGGATCTGGGCAAGGGCTATACCTATGCCCTCGAGGGCTCGGTCTTCATCGCGGGCGCGGTCATCCAGTGGCTGCGCGACCAGATGGGTCTCCTGGCGGAGTCGTCCGAGAGCGAAGCCCTCGCCATGACGGTGGAGGACACGGGCGGGGTCTACCTCGTGCCCGCGTTCGTGGGGCTCGGGGCTCCCTACTGGGATTCGGAGGCGAGGGGAACGGTGGTGGGGATCACGAGGGGGACGACCCGCGCCCATTTCGTGCGCGCCGCCCTCGAAGCCATAGCCTACGAGTCGCGCGACCTTCTCGAGGCGATGGAAAAGGATTCGGGGCGCAGGCTTTCGAGCATCAAGGCCGACGGAGGCGCCACGGCCAATTCCTTCCTCATGCAGTTCCAGGCCGACGTCATGAACAGGAACGTCGTCCTTCCCGAGGTGGCCGAGACGACGGCCTTGGGCGCGGCCTACCTGGCCGGGCTCGCGGCGGGCTACTGGTCGGGGCTGGACGAAGTGAAAAAGAACTGGCGCATGCGGCGGGAATTCAGGCCCAGGATGAGCGCCGAGGCGAGCGCCGCCCTCGTGGCGGGTTGGGACAAGGCCGTGGCGGCGGCCCGTTCATATCGCTGAACCGATGAGGCGGGAGAATTGCCTGAAGGTAGTGGATGGTAGTATAACATCGGCAGATCATGACGAATCACACACGAGGATACATATGACAAGAGCGGAAAAGGCGGTAGCGCTTCACGGCGGCGGTTCTTCCTGTTCACAGGCGGTCTTCACCGTTTTCGCCGCCGATTACGGCATGGACGAGACTCTCGCCCATAAAGTCTCCACGGGCCTGGGCGGCGGCATGGGCAGGATGGGCCTCACCTGCGGGGCGATCTCGGGCGGCGTGCTCGCCCTCTCCCTCGCTTACGGGAGCGAGCGGGGGTCGGACCAGGACGCGAAGATGAAAACCTACGAAGCCGTGTCTAAACTCACAGCGGCGATGGAGAAGAAGCACGGCTCCACCCAGTGCCGTGTCCTTCTCGATGGCGCCGATCTCTGGACGGAGGAAGGGCGGGCCGCCGTGAAGGCGGGCGATCTCGGCAACAAGGTGTGCGACCGGCTCGTCGCCGATGTCACGGATTTTGTCGAAACCCTCCTCGCCAAAGGAAAGAGCAATGGATGAGCGATTCCTCCAGGGGCGGCTTTTCCTCAAGTCGAACTGGCAGGTCGTCAGGGAAATCCCTTCCGATCAGTCGAAGGGCATCCCCGCGCCGCTCCAGGAGTTGTCCCCGGAATCCGACGACAGCGTCATTGCCCTTCCCCCGGCCGACGAAGCATGCGGAGGCGGCGCGGGCGAGGAAGCCCAGAAAGCCGGCGGCGACACGCAGGCCGGTCCTGCCACGCTGGCAGGTGTCGCGCATGCAGGTGCCGCGCCCGTCCTCCACTCGCTTCTCAAGACCCGCGAGTCCAGGCGGCTCTTCGAGACCGCCGAGCTCTCGCTGGCCGAGCTGTCCTATCTCCTCTGGTCCTGCGAGGGCGTGAGGGAGAACAAAGGCAAGTATTCTTTCCGGACCACGCCCTCGGGCGGCGCGAGGCATCCCCTCGACCTCTATGTCTTCGCCCGCAGGATCGCGGGGCTCAAGCCGGGGCTCTACCGCTACCTCCCGCTGGAGCATTCCCTCGTCCTCGAACGCGAAGGCGACGATTCCGCAGCCCTCGACGAAGCCCTCCTGGGCCATTTCTGGAACTCCTCCTGCGTCGTGCTCTGGGCAGCCGTGCCTTACCGCTCCGAATGGCGCTACGGCAAGGCCGCCGACAAGCTCGTCGCCCTGGACGCGGGCCACTCCTGCCAGAATCTCTACCTCGCCTGCGAAGCCTTGGGATTGGGCACCTGCGCCGTGGGAGCCTACGACCAGAAAAAACTCGACGAATACCTGGGCCTCGACGGGGAGGACATGTTCGCCATGTACGCCGCCCCCGTGGGAAGGCCAGCCCGAAAAAAATAAGAGGCGCGCGGGCGCCCGCTCCAGGAGGATTTCATGGATCTCGATTTCGTGCAACTTCCCTTTCCGCCGGAATGCAACATCGTCGTCGGGCAGTCCCACTTCATAAAGACGGTGGAGGATATCGCCGAGATCATGGCCGGGTCGGTGCCCGGGGCGAAATACGGGCTGGCCTTCAACGAGGCCTCGGGACCCTGCCTCGTGAGAACCGCGGGGAGCGATCCCTCCCTCGTCGATATCGCGGTGAAGTGCGCCCTCGCCGTGGGCGCGGGCCATACCTTCTATCTCGTCCTGGGCGCGGGAATCTACCCCATCAATGTCCTGGACCGCGTGAAGACCTGTCCGGAGGTCTGCCGGATCTTCTGTGCCACGGCCAATCCCGTGCAGGTGGTCCGCGCGAGGACGAAGCAGGGCGCGGGCATCCTGGGCGTCGTCGACGGCTCCTCGCCCCTGGGCGTCGAGGGCGACGGGGACAAGGCCGACCGGAAGGCCATGCTCCGGAATTTCGGCTACAAGTTCTGAGCGTGCCTGCCGGAGAGCGTCTTCTTGTCCGCGGGCTATGGCGGGCCGGCTTCCTCGCCGCGCTTCTGGCGTTCGCGATCGGAATCCCGCCAGCCGAGTCCCAACCCCTAGTCGTCGCCGGTTCTCCCGGCATCGACTTTTCGCGCATCGATGCCTATGTCGCGGCCATGCCGAAATTCCCTTCCGCCGCCAAGGTCGCGGCCGCGCTCGGCATGGCCGCGCGCACCGAGTGGGAGAAAGCCAGGGCCGTCTACGACTGGGTCTGCCTCAACATCGCCTACGACACCGACGCGTATTTTTCGGGGAACCTGGAAGGCATCTCCGGCGAATCGGCCTTCCTGACGGGAAGATCGGTCTGCTCGGGCTACTCCGAGCTCATCCTCGAACTGGCGGGGCACCTGGGCCTCAAGGCCGTCTCCGTGGACGGCTGGGCCAAGGGCTACGGCTTTTCGGCCTCGGAAAAGCTTGGCGAGATGAACCACGCCTGGAACG
Source organism: uncultured Treponemataceae bacterium (assembly GCA_964604295.1). Lineage (GTDB taxonomy): Bacteria > Spirochaetota > Spirochaetia > Treponematales > Rectinemataceae > CAZRYP01. Next base: position 6,871 of record CAZRYP010000031.1, on the reverse strand, counting down.
CCTTCATGATAGACGGTGCCTGGCATCTCATGGACGGCACATGGGGCGCCGGCGCCATCGACGAAAACGGAAAATTCAGGAAGGAGCTGTCCCACGCCTGGTTCGCCATGGATCCGCGTCTCTTCTTCTACACCCACCTGCCCGGGGAAGGCGCCTGGAGTCTCCTCGCGGCCCGGCCGGGCAAATCCGCCTTCGAGAGCCAGCCCTTCGTGCAGTCCTATGTGTTCGAAAGCTTCCATGGGCAAGGCTTCCCCGCGGACTACCAGAAAAAGCTCATCGCCGAATTCGGCGAAAGCCTGAACGACATGTCATGGATGGCCGTCGAACTGGCCAAGGCCGGATTTTCGCAGGCACAGGCTATTTCGGCTCTCGAGGGCAGGCCTTCGGACGAGCTTTTCCATGGCGTCCTCGCGCTCGGACGCTTCGGCTTCCCCGCTGCCGACCTTGCCGGCTATCTGCGTTCCGGCCTGGCGCCCAAGGCCTACAAGCTGGATGTCGAGGTGAGGATCGTCGAGGCGCCCAGGAATCCCCTCCTGAAGATCGGCTCCACCTATTTCTTCAAGTTGCGCGCTCCCGGCGCCTCCGCGGCCGCCGTGATCTGCGGCAGGAAATTCACCGCCCTCCAGAAGGACGGCGATATCTTTTCGGGGTACGCGACAGTGACGGCGGGACCGGTCAAGGTATCCTTCGAGAAGAAGGGCGACGATCCGGGCACCTTCTACGCGGCCTTCGAATACGGCACGGGGAACTGAGGGCGCTCAGGGCGGATCGAGGATATCGAGGGCGATATCGGCGAACTCCCGCCTCAGGTCGTTGATGACGACGGGTTCCCGCACATGGAGGCGATTGGCGAGAAGCGTCATGATGAGCCCCGATTCCCGGTTCAGATAGAGCCAGGATCCGGTGAAGCCCGTATGGCCGAACCCGCCCCGCGGGTAGAGTACGCCCAGCTGGAATCCCAGGCCGCGATTTCCGCCATGATCCCTTCCCGCTTCCTCAGCCAGCTCCCCCGCGATGAAGCCTTCGCGAAAGGATTGATCGAGATAGACCCTGCCCAGGGCGCAGAGATCGCGGGCCGTGGAGAAGACGCCCGCGTGGCCGGCCGCCCCGCCGAAATAGTAATGGCAGTTTCCGTCGTCGGCTTCCCCCTCCAGCGCGAGGTCTTCCGGCCGCCATCCCGCGAAGTCGAGGCCCAGTTCCTCCACCATTTTCCTTTCGATGCGATTGCCGAATTCGGTCGCGGCGAAAGGTCCCGTGGAAGGCTTGTAGCCGGAGTCGGAGAGGCCGAGCGGTCCGCAGACGAGATCGCGCATCGCCATGTCGAGCGACGCTCCGTACGAGTTTTCGACGAGCTTTCCTAGAAGCATGTAGTTGATATCGGAATAGACGGTCCCGCCGCCACGGGGAAACCGTTCCAGAACCTTTTCGAGAACCGTCTGGAAGTCGTCGGACGGAGCCGCATAGAAAGGGTACCAGTAATGCAGGCCGCTCGAGTGGGTCAGAAGATTCCTGAGGGTGACCGATTCGAATGCCTTTTCGACGAGAGGATGTCCTGCGGCGAGCCGCCTCATCGAATCGATATCGCACAACGCTGTATCGAGTTTTGCGGCTCCATGCGAAACAAGCCAGAGAATCGCCGTCGTCGTGAATATTTTCGTGAGGGATGCGATGTCGAACTTCGTGGCGTTCGACATGGGCTCGCGCCTTCCCGCCGCGTCCACGGCGAATCCCCAGGAATTCTCGAACACCAGATCGCCTTCTCGCTCGATTCTTGCCGTCAAGCCCGCGGCGAGACACCCGGAAATGGCGCGTTGCGCGAGCTCGTCAAGCCTGGCGCGAAGTCCTTCCCCGCTCAAGGCTTTTTCTTCACCATCAGCAGCTCCGCGATGCCTTCGCGCGCGAAACCAGGAATCGCGCCGATCCTCGAGTATCCGAGCTTTTCATAGAATGTAATGGCGCGCGCGTTGAAATCCGACACCATCAGGGTCCAGACCCTTCCGACCCCGGCCGTCCGACGCTCGAACTCGGCCATGAGAACTCTCCCGACGCCGGCGCCGCGCTTCTCCCCGTCCACGGCAAGGAGCTTCAGGTAGGGCGCCGAACCGAAGGCCCCCCGTGGATCGATCCAGGCGAAGCCCAGGATATCGCCCGCGCCGCCTTCCGCCGCGCCGCCATTCGCATCGCCGTCTTTTGCCGCGCCTGTCTCCCGCGCCGCGATGATGATGGAACCGGACGCGAGCGCCTCCCTCATCCGGCCCGCCAGAGTCTCCCTCTCGAACCCGTAGCGCCGCCCGATTTCCGATTCGCAGGCGATACGGGCGCACCGGTCGATTTCGGACCGGGCGATGTCTTCAATCCGCAGCGGCATCAGGCGCCTCCCTTCACGAATACAGGAAGCAGGCCACCTGGTGGCCCGTTTCGGCTTCGACGAGGAAGGGGGCGCTCTTCGCGCAGCGATCCATCGCCTCGGAACAGCGTTCCCTGAAGGGGCAGCCCGTCCTCTCTCCCGATGGCGAGGGAACGTCGCCCTTGAGGATGATGCGCCTGCGAAGCCTTTCCTTGGGTGGATCGGGAATCGGCACCGCCGAGAGCAGGGCCTTCGTGTAGGGGTGGAGGGGCTTTTCGTAGAGGACGGCCGAATCCGCGATCTCGGCGATCGTACCCAGGTACATCACGACGATCCTGGAGCAGAAGTATTCCACGACCGCGAGGTTGTGCGCTATGAAGAGGAACGTGAGGCTGAACTCCTTCTGCAGGTCCTTGAGGAGATTGAGGATCTGGGACTGGATCGAGACGTCGAGGGCGCTCACCGGCTCGTCAGCGATGATGAGCCTGGGCTCGAGGGCGAGGGCCCGCGCTATGCCAATGCGCTGCCTCTGGCCGCCGGAAAATTCGTGGGGATAGCGGCCGGCGAACGAGGGCAGGAGGCCGACTTTGTCCATGAGGGCGAGAGTCTTGTCGGCTATCTGCCTGTCTGAAAGGTCGAGGGCGCCCCGCCTCGCGTAGATCCTCAAGGGTTCGGCGATGATGTCAGCCGCCTTCATCCGGGGATTGAGCGAGGAATAGGGATCCTGGAAGACGATCTGGAAATTCCTGCGCGCCTCGTAGAGCTCCTTCGGCGAAAGGGCGGCCAGGTCCCTGCCCTCGAAAAAGATGGATCCGGAATTTATGCTCTGGAGCTGGGCTATGGCCATCGCGGTCGTCGACTTGCCGCAGCCGGACTCGCCCCCGAGACCGAGGGCCTCGCCCTTCCTCGCGGAAAAGCTGATGTCGTCGACGGCCTTGAGCCAGCCAACCCGCCTGCGCAGGAGGATTCCCTTCTCTATGGGGAAGTGGACCTTGAGATTCCTCACCTCGAGCAATGTCGCGTTGTCGGGCATCCTGGGATCCTCACTCATGCTTTGCCCCTCGCGGTAGGCCATGTTCCGCGTCCCGGGGGACATGGAGCCAGCAGCATACCGACCGCGGCGCGCCGCCATCCTCCCCGAAATCCGTTTCCGGCGGGAAGGCCTTCGTGCAGATGTCCATGCCGCGCTCGCAGCGGGGGTGGAAGGGGCAGCCCGCCGGAAGGTCGACGAGGTTGGGCGGCGCGCCGGCGATGGAATGGAGCCTTTGCTTCCCCGCCGAGTCGATGCGCGGAATCGAGGCGAGCAGGCCGATGGTGTATGGGTGCTTGGGGTCCCGGAAAAGCTCGTCGACCCCCGCCTTCTCGACGATCTTGCCCGCGTACATCACGCAGACTCTGTCGCATATGCCCGCCACGACGCCCAGGTCGTGGGTGATCATGATGACGGACATGGTGTTCCTGGCCGAAAGCCCCTTTATGAGCTCGAGTATCTGGGCCTGGATCGTGACATCGAGTGCCGTGGTCGGCTCGTCCGCTATAAGTATGTCCGGATTGCAGCTGATGGCCATCGCGATCATCACCCGCTGCCTCATGCCGCCGGAGAACTGGTGCGGATAATCGCGGGCGCGGCTCTCGGCGTCGGGAATGCCGATAGCCTTGAGAAGTTCGACGGCCTTGGCGACAGCCTCCTTCCTCGAGAGGCCGTGGTGGAGCTCCAGGGCTTCGGCTATCTGAAGCGATATCCGCAAAAGCGGATTGAGGGAGGTCATGGGGTCCTGGAAAATCATGGAGATGTTGCCGCCCCTGATGAGCCTGATCTCCTCCTCGTCCCCCTCGAGGAGATTCCTGCCGTTGAAGAGTATCTGCCCGCCCGCGATCCGCCCCGGAGGGGTCGGCACGAGCCGCAGCAGGGAGAGGTTCGTCACGGACTTGCCGCAGCCCGACTCTCCCACGAGTCCGAGGACTTCCCCCTTCCGGACGTCGAAGGATATGTCGTCCACCGCCTTCACCACCCCGTATTCGGTGTCGAACCAGGTGCGGAGGTTCCTGACGCTCAGGATCGGCTCGCCGCGCTCTTCAGCTTCTTTCATGTCCCGCCCCCTATTTCACGTTGCGCAGGCGCGGATCGAGTATGTCGCGCAGGCCGTCGCCCAGAAGGTTGAAGCCCAGCACCAGGAAGCTGATGGCGAGTCCCGGATAGATCGCCGTCCATGGGGCGAGCATCATGATCTTCCTCGCGCTGCTCAACATGTTGCCCCAGGACGGATAGGGGGGCTGTATGCCGAGGCCGAGGAAACTCAGCGCGGATTCGAGGAGGATGGCCACGCTGAGCGAGAGCGATATCTGGACTATGAGGGGCATCATGATGTTGGGGAGGAGGTGCCTGAAGAGCACATAGCTTTTCCCCGCGCCGTTGGAGAAGGCCGCGCGCACGAACTCGCTGCCTTTCAGCGTCAGGATGGCTCCCCTCGACACCCGGGCGAACTGCGGTATGTAGACGATGCCTATGGCGAAGATGACGTTGTAGGTTTTCTCCCCGAGGACGCCCATGACGAATATGGCGAGAAGGAGGGAGGGGAAGGAGAAGAGGATGTCGGCGACGCGCATGATGAACTGGTCCCATTTGCCCCCGAGGAATCCGGCCCAGATTCCCATGAAGGTTCCGATCAGCGCGCCCATGAGGGTGGCGCTGATGGAGATTATCAGCGACACCGAGCATCCCTGCATGATGCGCGACAGCACGTCCCGGCCGAATTCATCGGTGCCGAAGAGGTGGCCCGTCGCGAGCGAGGGAGGCTCGAGGAGGTGGGCCGTGTCCATGGCGACGGGATCGAAGGGGAGCCAGAAGAGGGAAACGGCGATGACCGCCACATAGAATGCGATTATCCCGAGTCCCGTGAGGGCGATTATGTTCTTCTTCAGCTTCGTGCCGGCCATCGCTCACCTCGCCTTGTCGTCGAGCCTGATGCGCGGGTCGACGGCCGCATAGATGAGATCGGTCGCCAGGTTCACGAGGACGAACATGGCGGCGATGAGGAGCACGATGCCCTGTATGAGGGGATAGTCGCGCTGGTATATGGCATACAGCGCGAGCCTCCCCATCCCCGGGAGGGCGAAGACTTCCTCTATGACGATGGCGCCGCCCAGGAGATAGCCGGTATTGAAGCCCGCCACGGTGATGACGGGAAGGATGGCGTTCCGGAGCGCGTGCCTTATGATGACCACCCTTTTCCTGAGTCCCTTGGCTTTGGCGGTGCGTATGTAGTCCATCTGCATCACTTCGAGCATGGAGTTGCGCGTGTAGCGCATAATGACGGCCGCGAGGCCTATGCCGATCGCGAGCGAGGGGAAGAAGAGCATTTTGAGGTTCTGGAGGGGCGCTTCGGCGAATCTCACGAAATTGCCCATCGGAATCCAGCCGCCCAGATTCGAGAAGGCTATCACCATGAGGGAGGCGAGCCAGAATTGGGGAAGCGACAGGCCGAGTAGTCCGGCTATCCTTATGGCCACGTCCGTGAGGGGATTCCGCTTGATGGCCGCGAGTATGCCCAGGGGTATGCCTATGGCGAGCGCCAGGACGAGGGCCAGGAAGGTGATCTCCATGCTGAGGGGAAGCCGGTGGAGTATATCGGGCAGTACCTGCCTGCTCGTGCGGAGGGAATAGCCGAAGTCTCCCTGGACCACCCTGCCGAGCCACTCCGCGTAGAGTATGGGGACGGGCCTGTCCTCGCCGAAAATCCGCCTGAGCTCTTCCATCTGTTCGGGCGTCGTCTCTACCTGGGTGCCGAGGTACATCTGCAGCGCAGAGCCGGGGATGAGCCGGACGAGGAAAAAGACGATGATCGATACGCCGAGGAGTACCGGAATCAGGGACAAGAGCCGCCTGACGATATATCTTCCCATTGTGAGCCCCGAATGCCTGGATGGAAACGCACGGGAAGGGAATTCCGGCGGTCGGCCGCCGGGCTTCCCCTCCCATGCTCGTTAATACGATGCGCGCGTCATGCGCTGCCGTCGTTCACTTCTGGACAGTGGTGAGGTAATACAGGCTGCCGTTTCCCACCTGCTTGAATCCCTTTACGTTCTTGCCCATCACGTGGGTCTCGAAGGGGGAGTACAGGAAGACGATGGGCGCCTTCGTGGCGAGGGCTATCTGGAGCTGGTCGTACACAGGTTTGCGGTCCGCGACTTTCGTGAGCGCGCGGCCCTTGTCGAGAAGGGCGTCGACCTCGGCGTCCTTGAACAGGAAATTGTTCACGCCGCCGGTGGAGTGGATCATCCTGTAGAGGAAGCGGTCGGGCTCGCTGGAGCCGCCGCGGAGTTCCACCATGGCGTCGAAGGTGCGCTTGACCCAGCGGTCGATGTAGATGCCCCATTCCACGACTTCGAGTTCGGCGTTGACGCCGATCTTCTTGAGCTGGCTCTGGATGACCTGGGCCACGGAGAGTCCGCCCTCGTAGGAGTTGGCGGTGACGATCTTGAAGGTGAATCCGTTGGGGTATCCGGCCTGGGCGAGGAGGGCCG
>CAZRYP010000030.1:9575-15157 GCA_964604295.1 uncultured Treponemataceae bacterium | reverse complement strand
AGGACACGCAGTATCCGCGCGCCCATATCGGAGAGTTCGGAGAGTCTTTCGAATTCCTCGATAGCAATATTCTCGGGAACGAGTATCGCTGAGGCGAACGCGTCAGAGAACTTTTCCGCTTCTGGGCCATGGAGAAGCCCGGATGTCTTCGCGTGACCGAGCTCGTGAAGCATCCAGAATTTGAAGTCGAAAAGTTTGGTATCAAGGTTGAGATAGATAATCGTCGTCTGCGAATCCGGCAGATAGACATGAAGAGCGTTATCGAGGCTGTCTTTCTCGCCCCAGAGCACTGGGACAAGAATTGCCTTGAGTTCGCTGAAGAGGCCAATGATATCTTCGAAACGGATCTGTTTTCCTCCGCAGCCCATCGCGGTGCGCGTTTCCCGAGCGGCTTCTTCTATGTAGGATGTATCGTTGCTCGGCGAGATGAGGCGTGCGGGAGCGCTGAGGCGACGGAAGGGGAGATAAGGAACGAGAAGGCTCGCTGCGTGTCCCAAGCCCTTGGCGCGCTCCTCGTCATCGGCTTTTACCTTCGCATTGCCATGTTTCCGATAAGCTACAACCGGCTCAGCGACTCCACTGCTTGAAACGAGCTCCGAATAGCTAAGGGTGAGGAGTTTGCCGAGGCGTAGTAAAAGAGCCGGGCGGGGGAATTTCTTACCTCTCAGCCATTCTGAAACAATGGTTTTCGATACACCGAGCGAAGCGGCAAGAGCGGCTGCATTCAGTCCCAATTCCTGCATAGCCTGCTCGATTCGATCGAAGGAAAGTTGTTTGTCTGCCACGTATAGAATGTATCACAGGAGTAAACATTCGTCAACTTTAGAATTATTCCTGTCTTGTTTTCTTGACTGCTTGCTGAATTGCCCGGGTTAAAGTTATATCGCCAAGTGGGGGTAGCGTAGAAGACCGGAAGGCGTGCGAATATTAATGAAATTCGCACGCCTGAGGACTTCGGAGCGAGGGGGAGCAGTGTCAGATTAAATGGGTGCGTACCCCCGCGAGTTGGCTCATGAAGGAGTTGTGCTCCCCCTTTGATATCGCGCTATCGCCTGATCTCGGAAAAGCCACAGTAAGGAATAAGCGCGGGCGGGATGGCGATGGACCCGTCGGCGCGCTGGAAGTTTTCCATGACGGCGATGAGGCCGCGCGAGCAGGCGATGGCCGTGCCGTTGAGCATGTGGACGTACTTGTTCCTGCCGTCGTCGTCCTTGTACTTGATGTTGAGGCGGCGGGCCTGGAAATCGGTGCAGTTGGAGGTCGAGGTGACTTCGCCCCATTCGCCGCCGTTGCGGCCGGGCATCCAGGCTTCGAGGTCCCACTTGCGGTAGGCGGGGGCGCCCAGGTCGCCGGTGCAGGTGTCGACGACGCGGAAGGGAATGCCGAGTCCGGAGAATATCTCTTCCTCTATGGACCTGAGGTACTCATGCGTCGCGTCCGAATCTTCGGGCAGGGTGTAGGCGAACATTTCCACCTTGGTGAACTGATGGACGCGATACAGTCCTTTCGAGAACTGGCCGGCCGAGCCCGCCTCTCGCCTGAAGCAGTGCGAGACGCCCGCGAGCTTGAGGGGCAGTTTTTCCCTGTCGATGATGGTGCCCGAATAGTAGCCGCCGAGGGTTATTTCGGCAGTGCCGATGAGGCAGGTGCCTTCGCCCTCGATCGTGTAGATGTTGGATTCGGCGCCGCGGGGATTGAAGCCGATGCCTTCGAGTATTTCCGTTCGGGCGATGTCGGGGGTCTGGAAAAGGGTAAAGCCTTTCTTGCGCAGGATGTCGAGGGTGTAGCGGACCAAGGCCATTTCGAGGAGGACGGCTTCGTTCTTGAGATAGTAGAACTTGGTGCCGGACACCCTGGTGGCGGTGTCGAAGTCTATGAGGTCGAGGTCGGCTCCCAGCTGGACATGGTCCTTGGGTTCGAAATCGAACTTCGTGGGCTCGCCAACGCGCTTTACCTCGAGGTTGTCCTTGTCTTCCTTGCCGCGGGGAGCTTCCGGATGGGCCATGTTGGGGATTTTCGCGCCCTCGAGGGCGAGCCGGGCTTCCAGGTCGGTAAAGCGGACTTCCATTTCGGCGATCTTATCCTTGAGCTGCCTGCCTTCCGCAATTAGCTTGCCTTTATCCTCTTGCGACAGCAGAATTGCTTGAAACTGAACGCCTGCATTTTTTTGAATTTGCTGTTTGAGCCCCATTCCTTGAAGCTTAAGTGCATTCTCGTTCCGCAGCTTGCGCAGCTCCTCGATCTCGCGCAAGAGGGCGCTCTTCTCGTCGAAAAGCGCGACGACGAGATCGGCGTCGGCGCTCATGTACCGGTCGGCGATATTTTTCCTGACTGCTTCCAGGTTGTCCTTGATGAATTTGTATTCCAGCATAGTGGCGAAATGATATACGGAGGTTTCGGGTCGCACAAGGAGTCGGTGCGGCTTCTTGAAGCGAAAGCGTCATGCAGGATACGATGGATCCGTGACAGACAGAATACAGAGCATACGCGAACGCCTCAAGGAACTCGACGCCAAGGTCTCTGATCCGGAAATCCTGAGGGATCAGGGAAGATACAGGGACGTGATGAGGGAGAGATCCCATCTCTCCGCGATAGACGAGGCCGCCGCCAGGTTCGAGAATGTGCTGGCGGGGATAGAGGATGCCGCCGCGATGGCGGGAAACGAGTCCGATCCCGAGCTTCGCGCCATGGCCGAGGAGGAGAGCAGGCTGCTCGAGTCCAAAAGGACGGAGCTTGAGAAAGCCCTTACCGACCTTCTCGCGCCGCGCGATCCGCTGGCCGACAAATCCGTCATCATGGAGATCAGGGCGGGCACGGGCGGGGAGGAAGCAGCCCTTTTCGCGGCCGACCTCTTCCGCATGTATTCCCGCTTCGCGGATTCGCGCGGCTGGCGCGTCGAAGTCATGAGCGAGAGCGGCACCGAGCTGGGCGGCTTCAGGGAAATCATATTTTCCGTGAACGGCGAGTCGGTCTATGAAAAGCTTCGCTGGGAATCGGGGGTGCACAGGGTCCAGCGGGTGCCCAGCACGGAAAACTCGGGCCGAATCCATACGAGCGCCGTGACCGTGGCCGTCCTCCCCGAGATGGAGGAGACTGAGATCGAGATAAGGCAGGAAGATCTGCGCATCGATGTCATGCGCTCGGGCGGACCCGGAGGGCAGAGCGTCAACACGACGGACTCCGCGGTTCGGATCACCCACCTCCCGACCGGCCTTGTCGTCCACTGCCAGGACGAGAAAAGCCAGATCAAGAACAAGGCCAAGGCCCTGCGTGTCCTCCGCGCTCGCCTCTTCGAGCTCGAGGATGCCAAAATGCAGGCCGAACGCTCGGCGGAGCGCAAGAGCCAGGTGGGTTCGGGGGATCGTTCCGAGAGGATACGCACCTACAATTTCCCCCAGAACAGGCTCACCGACCACCGCATCGATCTCACGCTCTACAAGCTGGACCTCATCATGGAAGGGGACATCGAGGAACTCGTCCAGGCTCTCGTGGCCGACGCGCGGCAGCGGGCCCTCGAGGGAGCCGACCTGCGCCATGACATATAGGGAATTTCTCGTCCTCAGGGCCTCTGAGCTCGAGAATGGCGAAAGTCCTCTCCTCGACGCTTCACTGATCCTCGCCCACTGTATGGGAATGAAGCGCGACAGGCTCCTCGCGCTTTTTCCGGAAGAGGCCGCAAGCCCTCCTCCCTCCTTCGAGGAATGCTGGGCAAGGCGCAAGGCCGGGGAAAGCGTCGCGTACATCGTCGGGAGAAAGGAGTTCTTCGGCAGGGAATTCCTCGTCGACGGCCGGGTCCTCGTGCCGCGCCCCGATACGGAAACCCTCGTCATGGCAGCGCTCGAAGTGGGCGACGGGGTTCGAAATGCACAGGCGGCCATCGCGGCGGACGGGAGGCCCGGCCGGGCAGGGAAGGGACCCGGAGGGCTGAGGCTCCACGATGTCTGTACGGGTTCGGGGGCCGTGGCCCTAAGCGTCGCGGCCGAAAGACGGGACTGGGCGGTGAGCGCCTCCGATCTTTCCCCCGGAGCGCTGGATCTCGCCCGAGAAAATTCCCGCCGCCTCCTGGGCCGTGAAATTCCCTTCATTTGCGCCGATCTCCTCCAGGGTCTCGACGGCTCCTTCGACATCATCACCGCCAACCCTCCCTACGTGACGACGCGCGAGACGGCTGAACTCCTCGCCCGCGGCTGGAAGGAACCCTCCCTCGCCCTGGATGGGGGAGCGGACGGACTCGATCTCGTCAGACGACTCGTCGGACAGGCGAAGAAGGCCCTCTTTCCGTGGGGATTTCTCCTCGTGGAAACCGATGCTTTGCAGTCCGAAACCGTTCGTGGTATGTTCATGAAGGAAGGTTTCTGCGAAGTCAGGACATGGAAGGATCTGGCCGGCCTGGAAAGGATAACCGGAGCCCGCAGGCCTTGAGCGGAGCGTCGACGATGGATGAGATGACTGTCCAGTTTCTCGGGAAGGCCAGGGGAGTCTTCGGGATCGAGGGCGGAGCCTTCGCCGAAAAAGCCCTGGGCTGGGCGCGGGAAAGTCACGGCTCGGCTCAGCGCGCCTCGGGGGAACCCGCATGGGAACACGATCTTCGCGTGGCCTCCACCCTCCTCGACATGGGGATGGATCTGGATTCCGTCCTCGCGGGTCTCGTCCACGACATAACTGAGAACAGGACTTCAGGCTACTTTCCACTGGCGGGGGCTGCCGCGGAAGCAGCCGCCGTCGCGACCCAGGCCGCCGAACCCGGCGCGCCGACTGCCCAGCAGGTGAAGGCTGCCCATCAGACAAAAGCCGACCACAAGGGAAAGGCCGGCCACCAGGAACCAAAGCCCGAGGACAGGCAGAAGGAAGCCCACAGGAAAGCCCTGGCCGCGGTCCCAGACCCCGCGATCTCGGCGGAGTTCGGGGAAGAGACGGCGAGGCTCGTGGCGGGCGTCGCGCGGCTTTCCTCGGTGCGCGCCAAAAACAAGACAGTCCACGCGGCGGAAACCATGAGGAAGATGCTTTTCGCCATGACGGGCGACATACGCGTCATCATCGTCAAGCTGGCGGACAAGCTGGACAGCATGCGCACACTCAAGTGGCTCCCCGAAGACAGGCAGAAGACGATTGCGGCCGAAACCCTCGACATTTTCGCGCCCCTCGCCGACAGGCTCGGCATCTCCTGGCTCAAGGACGAACTCGAGGATCTTTCGCTCAAGGTCCTCAACAGGGAAGTCTTCGACCAGATAAAAGAGATCGTCTCGGCCAAGAAGGGCACGAGGGAGAAGTTCCTCGCCAGAGTGAGCGAGGACATCCGCAGGGCTTCCCTCAAGGAAGGGATAAATGTCGAGATAGGCTCGCGCGCCAAGCATTTCTACTCGATCTACCAGAAAATGCGCAGGAAGGGAAAGCCGGCCGAGGAACTCTACGACCTCCTCGGGCTCAGGCTGATATGCGACGGCGACAACGACTGCTACGCCCTCCTGGGACTCGTGCACAGGCTCTGGAAGCCCATAGACGGCCGCTTCAAGGACTATATCGCCATGCCCAAGGCCAACGGCTACAGGAGCCTCCATACCACCGTCATGGGCTACGACGGG
>CAZRYP010000030.1:5710-9565 GCA_964604295.1 uncultured Treponemataceae bacterium | reverse complement strand
GCTGGAAGTCCAGATCCGCACGCGGTACATGCACGCCATCGCCGAATTCGGGGTCGCCTCCCACTGGCTCTACAAGAAAGGGGCAAGCGCCGAGCGGCCTCGCCTGGAAGATCTTCCCATCGTGAACCGACTGAAACAGTGGAACGAATTCGTCTCCCAGGGCGCCGAGTACCTCGACGAGATCAAGAAGGAACTCCTCAAGGATTCGATTTTCGTCTTCACGCCCAGAGGCGAGGTCATAGAACTGCCTGCCGGAGCGACGGCCATCGATTTCGCCTTCGCCATCCATACCGACGTGGGTTCCCACTGCCTGGGCGCCAGGGCCGACGGAGCCATCATTCCCCTCGACGCCGAGCTCAGGAACACCCAAATCGTGGAGATAATGACATCGCCCCTCGCGAAGCCCAATCTCAACTGGCTCAAGCTGGCCCATACATCCAAGGCGAGGACGAAGATCAGGGCCATCCTCATCCAGAGCGGCCAGGCCTTGGCGATAGACAAGAGCATCGTCGTCGGGAAAAAGCCTGAAAAGGAAAGGGCGGAGGAAAAGGGCAGGGAAGCGCTGCAGCTGGAGGAAGCGAAGCAGCTGGCCGACAGGACTTTTTCGGTGGCCGCTCCCGAACATGGCCGCACCGAAATGGAATATCGCACCTACAAGCCCCAGCAGGAACTGAGGAGCGATGACGCCGGACTGACCATCAACGGGGTGCGGAACATGATGATACGCATCGCCGGTTGCTGCGGGCCGGTGACGGGCGACGCGATCGTAGGCTACGTCTCCAGGGGGAGGGGAATCATCATCCACAGGGCGGACTGCAAGTCGATCAAGGCCGTGGCCGATTTCGAGCAGAGGAAGATCGAAGTGCGCTGGGAGGATTCGTCCTATTGCATCGCCAGGTTCAGGGTGGCCACCAAGATGGTGCCTGGGATCTTCTCCGAAATCGAGTCCGCGGTCAGGAAATTCGCCGGACGCCTCCGCGAGGGCAAACTCGGGGAGCGCGGCGACGGCACGCTCTCGGGCTTCTTTACGATGGAAACCGATACGAGGGAAAACCTGAAGAAGGTTTCCAAGGCGCTCAAGGGTCTGCCCAGCATAATCAGCATCGAGGAGGAGTGATCCTCCTATCCCGCCTCCCGGGCTTCACCTCCACCAGAAGGCCTTCTGCGCGGTGATCTGTTCGAAAGCGTAGGAATCGAAGCCTTTTTTCCGGGCCGTGTATTCGGCGGGGGCGAGGCGGACCGCGACCACCTCGAGGTTCTTCATGAAGTATTCGTCAGCGAAGGCGATAATGTCCTTGCTCGTCACTTTTCCGATCCTGTCCGTCCAGGCTTTTATCCAGGCGCTTCCTCCCAGAATCCAGCCATCGGCCAGGACGGTCGCCGCTTCCTGAGGATCTGCCAGGAGAGCCGAGCGCCTTTCCAGGAGGGCTGATTTCGCCCTTTCATATTCCTTGGCCGTAAAATAGCCGGCATTGGTTTTCATCGCGTACATTTCCGTTCCCCGGACGATCTCCTTGAACGTGAAGACGGAGTCGGGGAGACTCCCTTTCGCGTCGAGGACGAGTCGGGCGCTTACTGAGAGCCACGAGGCGCTTCTCGAGAGTTCGTACCTCACTCCCAGGCCCGAGGGGGATGACCATTTCGGCATCCCTTTGGAGATGGCCATGGCGAGCCTGGAACCCGGCTGGGCCGCCATTTCAGCCCAGAGCTCGGCTGCCGCGGAACGGGTGGACCCTGCGTCGGGACCGCGATATCTCATTTCTATGTATGCTTCTCCCGGCTGGACCGAGGGGTCGGGATAGACGGCGAGGGTGGGCCTGGCGACGCCGGGCTTGGGGAAGACGGCCTGGGGAGTCTTCCATGGATCGCCGGCTTTCTTCCATGAGGAAAAGGACTTTTCGATCAAGGGTCTCGCCGTCAGGGGATCGAAATTGCCGGCAAGGATAAGGACTGCGTTGTTGGGGACGAGCCATGCTGCCGAGAGGGCACGTAGTGAATCCTCTGTGGCGGCTTTCAGGATTGGCTCCGAGCCGGAACTGTCCAGGCGCCATGGCGCCGTGGTGAAGAGTTTCCTGGCCATGGCCGCCTCGAACACCTTCCCCGGATCCGAGAGGGCGGAACCGATTTCCTCAAGGCTGGACTTCCTCGCTTCCTCCAGCGCCAGGGGATCCGAGAAGGCAGTATCGAGCCGCAGCCCGGAAAAAAGATAGACGATCGTGTCCAGGCCCTGGCCGAGCATATCCGGCGATACGAGGAAGGAAAGCCCGAAACGGTCGGTCTGCGCGCCGCCTTCGAGGGAAGCCGTGCCGAGGGCGTCCATCGCGCCTGAAGGTTCGGGTTCGCCGGGGGTGGATGCCGTGCCCCTGAAGAGTACGCGCTCGAGCAGACGGAAAAGGCCTGCCGTCTTGTTCGTCTGAGCGTCGGCGCCGCCGCGGAAGACGATGCCCGTCAGGACGGACGCGCTGTCCGGGAGCGGGTAAAGGATCACTTCCATTCCGCTTTCGAGCGTAAAGGAGGTCAGCGCTCCGGCTTGGGCGGTTCTCTCCGCACCCGGAGTCTGGACCTGGGCGGAAAGCAGGTCGGGAAGCGGATGCATGAAAAGAAGGACAGCAACCATGAGGATCGTGCCGAGGCGTTTCGTCTGGATCATCATGCAATACTAGGAAATATGACCCCTACTGTCAACCTTGGCTTTCCCGCCTGGCTCTCCAGCCGGGCTTTCCAGCCGGGCTACCCGGCGAAATCCTGTTGCATTCCCGGGGTGCCGGCTGTAGTATCTGCCATGGCCAAAAACGCTGAAGCCGACTCAATCGTCCCTCCTGCGGACGAAAGCCCGGAAAGAAACGGTATCGTCCTCATGGGATCCTATGGCATAGGGAAATTCCTGGCGGAATTCCTGACCGGAGCCTTCGCCTCCCTCGTATTCAAGTTCTACGAGACGGAGATCGGACTTCCGGCCGGTCTCGTCGCCCTGGCGATCGTCCTGTATTCGGCCTGGAACGCCTTCAACGATCCCCTCATAGGCTTCCTGACCTCACGCCCGACTCCTCTCGCGCACCGCTTCGGCAGGCGCTTCCCCTGGATCGTCGCCGGCTCCTTCACCTGCGCCCTCGCTTTCGTGCTGATATTCACCCCGCCCGCGGCTTCCAGGGGCATGGTATTTCTCTGGCTCCTCGCGTCGATCTGTCTCTACGACACGCTGTATTCCGCATGGGAAGTCAATTACCAGTCCCTCTTTCCGGACAAGTTCAGGACCGAAAGGACGAGAGCCAAGGCCGCGGGCATAGCCACCCTCGTGGGCGTGCTGGGAGTCGCGGGCGGCGCTGTCCTGCCGACATTCTTCGTGCGTTACGGCCAACCCTCCACATATCTGAAGAACGCCCTGATCTTCGCCGCGGCGGGCATAGTCGCTTCCCTTCTTCTCCTGCCCGGTGTCAGGGAGACGCCCGGGATGATCAGGCGCTATCTCGCGCAGGAAAAGGGGCGGAAGGAAAAGACATCCCTGGCCGCTCAGCTCAGGGAAGCCTTCGCATGCAGGAATTTCCTGGCATTCATCATCCTCTACTTCTTTTACCAGTCCGCGACGATATCCATGACGGCTTCCATCCACTACGTGGGCGACTACCTCCTGGGCGGCAGGAGCACCACCCTCATCTTCGCGGGCATGCTTGCCGGCGCCATGGCCGGCATCCCCCTCTGGCTCGGCCTGAGGAAGCTGGTGCGGTCCAACCAGGCCTTGCTGGTGCTTTCGGCCGCCGGATTGGCCGCCTTCTGCGTGCCCCTCATGTTCGTGACCGGATATTACGGGTTTGTCGCGGCGATGTTCGCCTGGGGCCTGGCCTTCGGCGGTTTCTG
>CAZRYP010000030.1:0-5700 GCA_964604295.1 uncultured Treponemataceae bacterium | reverse complement strand
GCTCATGACGCCCGCCCTGGCCGACGTCATCGACGAGATCGTGGTGACGACGGGCAAGCGGGACGATGGAGTCTACATAGGGTTCAGGGCTTTCGCCGGCAGGCTTGCCTATGCCGTGCAGGCGCTGTCATTCTGGATCGTCCACAGCCTCACGGACTTCGCCGCGAGCCCGCGGTCTCCCGGAGCCCAATTCGGGATCAGGCTGCACACAGCCTTGATCCCCGCCTTTCTCCTCCTGGCAGGCGTCGGAATCTTTCTGAAGATGAATACGTTGAACGCGCAGAAGGCCGACGAGAATCTGAAGACGATGAGGAAGCTCGGACTCTGACGAGGTTCGTCAGGGTTCCACTCAGCCCTTCTTTTCCGAAGGCTCCCGACGGGCGGGAAAGGGACCGGGCAGTTCCCTCATGAAATTGCTCTTGACCCTGTCTATGAGTATGGACAGTTCTTCCCTCGTATAGCCGATCTCATCGCTTTTTGGATCCACGAAGAGCTTGGAATGGTGAATGTTGAGCGCCTTGCTCAACCTGAGGACGGTATCCGAGGAAGGCCAGTTCCGCCCTGTCTCGATGTTGGCGATGAAGCCCGGGGAGAGATCGGCCAATTCTGCGAGGCCTTCCTGGGACAGCCTCATGACGGCGCGACGGATCTTGAGATTTGTGGCCAGACATTCCCGGATATAGTCCATTGTGACAACCATATCCGATGCGCGGGAATTAGCCATTTACGTACGCAGAGAAATTTGCCTTCTATTGGAAGGCAAATTTGATCCTTTCCTGCCTTCGTTGACCTGGGCCTGGTCCGGGCTTAGTATATGCCCATGTTCGAAAGCATCGTCTATGATAACCGGCGTCGCGGCCTTGCAGCATCCCTGCGAGAACGCGGCGCGAAGGGATATGTCTTCCTGGCTGCCCACGGGGAAAGCCCGATGAATTATCCGGACAACTGCTACCCCTTCAGGCAGGATTCCAACTGGCTGTATTTCATGGGACTGAACGAGCCGGACATGGCGGCCTTCATCGACATCGCCGACGGAAGCGCCGTGCTGTTCGGCGAGGAGACTTCCCTCGATGACATGATCTGGACGGGACCTCGTCCGGTCCTCAGCGAACTGGCGGCCCTTTCAGGCATCGCGCGTGTCCTGCCCCTGTCCCGGGTCGGAAGCTTCCTCTTCGAGGCGTCCGGGCCGGTCATCCTCCATCCCCCTTTCTGCCGGGAGGAAACGACGCGACGCGCCGCCGCCCTCCTCGGTATCCCTGTCGAAACGTTGCGGAAGAACGTCAGCGCGGAACTCGTCGCTGCCGTTATCGCCCTGAGGGAGATCAAGGAGGAGAGGGAGGTGGCCGAGCTCGAGATGGCCGTCGCCGCCACCGTCGTGATGCACGAGACACTCCTCGGGCAACTGCGTCCGGGCTGGACCGAGGCCGAAGCCGCGGCTCTCGTGCACTACACGGCCTTGAGGCAGGGCTGTTCCTTGAGTTTTCCCACGATAGCGACCCTGAGAGGGGAAGTCCTCCACAATCACGGCAGGAGAGCCGTATGCGTCGAGGGGGACTGCTTCCTCCTCGACGCGGGGGCGGAAGCGCCCTCGGGATACGCGGGCGATCTCACGACGAGCTTTCCTGTCGGCGGCAGATTCCCCGCGAGGAAGGCCGAGCTCTACCGCCTCCTTCTGAAGGTCTTCGCGGGGACCGTGGAAAGCCTCGGTCCGGGCGTGTCCTTCTTGGATGTCCATGCCCGGGCTTGCCTGATACTCGCGGGTGGGCTGAAGGACCTGGGGATCATGAAGGGCGATCCGGGGGAGGCTGTCGGTGCGGGCGCCCATGCCCTCTTCTTCCCGCACGGCATCGGCCACATGATAGGCCTCGACGTGCACGACATGGAGGGATTGGGCGAGGACAATGTCGGGTACTCCGATACGAGGCGCAGCTCCCAGTTCGGCCTGCGTTCGCTGAGGCTGGCGAAAAACCTGCTCCCGGGCATGGTCCATTCGGTGGAGCCGGGCATTTACTTCATTCCCGGCCTCATCGACAAATGGCGCTCCGAGGGCATCTGCGATGCATTCATAGATTACGGCGAACTGGAAAAATGGCGGGACTGCGGCGGAATGCGTGTCGAGGAGGACTGGCTGGTGACGGATGATGGCTCGAGACGCCTCGGTCCGGCGCTGGACAAGAGCATCGAGGCTATCGAAGAAGCGAGGAGGGGACGATGAAGACAGTATATTCCTCGGTGTTCCAGGATGATTCCATCGTCGTCCTCAGCATCCTGAATTCGGCGGGAATAGAAGGGGCGATGATGGCGGACAGGATGAGGAGCATGAACCCGCTCTTTCCCGCATTCACCAAGGGATTCGATATCGTCGTGCCCGACGAGGATGCGGAAGATGCCCTCGCCATTGTGGATGAGTATCGTAGACGAACGTCTACGATACTTCCTTGAATTAATTTACCTTTTCGATTATCCTTCGGAACATAATGAAACGTCACGCATTTAATACAGTTGCGATTGTCCTTTTATTCTCGACGCTCTCGATCGCCGGACTGGTCTATATCAGGCAGGCCCAGAGGGAAACCCAGTTCAAAGCCACCAGGATCGGCCTCACGATGCTTCTGCAGATCCAAGGATCGGCCCTCAACGACGGCTATTTCTCCTGGACTGAGTTGCGCGGTCTCGTCGAGGAGAATGAGCTCTCGAGCGCGCAGGAGGAATTGGACGAGATATACGAAGTGTATCCCCTCATCCAGGACATCACGCTTCAGCCCGGCACTCCGCCTGAATCCTCCTTCGAAATCAAGGGCTCCAACGCTTCGTTGAGGATGCTCTTCGGGCTGAAGGACGATTACGGCTTCAATCCTCTCCCAGGCTGGGTGGCGGTCGCCACTATCGATGCGCAGGCTCTCCTCGACGCGCTTCAATCGGAAAAAAGGCTGATAGTGAGGCCCTCGAACGGCCAGGAACTCGCCTACTCCATCATGGTCGGTTTCGAGGAACCCCTTCTCAACTGGCTTGATTGTCTCTTCGTGATCGTGGCCACCCTGGCCGTCGGCTACGCCACATCCACCTGGCTGTGGCGAAAGAACCTGTATTTCTACGAAACCAAGGGACTTGAATCCATCATCTTCCTCTTCGAGCAGACAGAGCAGCTCTCCGCAAGCCATTCCAGGCGCGTGGCCGCGTTCACCATATTCCTGGGCGAGAAACTGGGGTACAAGGGCAAGCGGCTGCGCAACCTCTATACCGCCGCGCTTCTCCATGACATAGGCAAGATCAGCGTACCCTCCTCCCTTCTGCTGAAGGACGGTCCTCTCACCAAGCCGGAACAGCAGATCATCGCGACCCATCCGATCATCTCGGCGAGGATACTGAAAAACTTCAAGGAACTCGCCCACCTGAGCTACGCCGTGCTCTATCACCACGAAAGGATGGACGGATCGGGCTATCCCGAAGGGCTTGTGGGGAACAGCATCCCCGAGGAATCCAGGATAATCGCCGTGGTCGATGTCTTCGAAGCCCTCATCGGCGAGAGACCCTATCGAGCCGCTATCGTGCCGTCGGAGGCCTTCGGCATCCTGAAATCCATGCCCCTCGACCAGTCGATCGTCGCCTTGCTGACGGACAACTACGACGATTTCCGGAAATTCCAGCCCCCGAAATGGGTCGTCGCCTATCATCGCAGCCTGGAATAATTCCGGGCTTTTTTCCTTCCGTCCTGATCCCTGTAGGGATTTCTGCTGTTCTTCATGAAGGCCTTGTATGCGGCGCATGACGCGTAATAGATGTCGGGTCCCTTGAAAGTCGAGAATTCGTCGCAGCGGAAAAGCTCTAGCAGGTCGACGAATCGGCTGTCGAGGACGATATCGCTCACCTTCGAGATGGGTATGCGCGGAAGGGCCGCGGGCAGCATGTGCCACCTGATCATGAAGGACACATCGTCTATCGTTTTCTCCTCGAAGCCGAGGGAGCGGAGGAATCGCGCCGCGACCTTGGCCCCGATTTCCGCATGCTTGTCGAAGCGGCGCCCCTCGCTCGATTCCGAGAGAGGCTTGCCGACGTCATGCAGGAGTATGGCTAGGGAGAGGGGAAGATCCCGGGATTTCCTGTGGCCGAGGGCTTCCATCGTATGGGACCAGCCCCCTCCTTCCGGATGGCAATCCTTGGCATGGTCCACAAGCAGGAGGGCATCCAGGTCGGGCCAGTAGGCCTTGACGAAGCCGCTCTCCCTGAGGAGCTCGAAGGCGGGCGCCGAATAGGGCCCCTGCAGGATGAGGGAGAGCAGGTCCCTCTGCCAGAGGGCGGGCGCCGAATCGGGGAGGGGAAGCGCGGGGATGCCGGAGCCGGGCCTGGAGGGAAATCGCGAAATGTAGAGGGCGGTCTCGAAGAGGATATTTTCCCCATCCTTCCTGTCGGGTTCGAAAATCCTCTCCTTCAACTCCTTATAGATGCCCCTGGGATCCTGGTAATGCCCATCCGCGGGATTCCTTCGGAAATCGGTGAAGGCGAGGGCTCCGACATTCATGCCGCCCAGATCGTCGGCGCAGAGAAAGCGGGCTTCGAATCCTATCGATTTCGAACCCAGGCTCGCGTCGGCATATGGCAGGGAAGGATAGGCGAGGGAATCGAAAGTCCTGGCCAGATCTATGATGCTGCCCTGGGTGAGGAAAAACTTTATAGGCCTCTTCATGGAGAAGCCGCAGTATGAATCGACGGCGGTGATGCCGTATTCCCTGTATGGTATGCGCGCTTCCGCCATCGCTTCGGCGAAATCTGTCATCGGAGGAAGGATACTGGTTTGGGATCGAAAGGGCAATCCTGACTGGAAGCTTCGGCCGCGGAACCGCCCCTCGGGCTGGAATGAAATTCAGGGCTTTTTCGCCAGTTCCCTCAGGGTGGACTGGAAATCGCCTTTCGGATCGAGGGCGAATCTCGCCTCCGCTTTTTCGCCGTTTTTCTCCCATGTCACCACGATAGCGAGGAAGGGAGTCCCGAAAAGAAAATCCAGGAGCTTCCGGGGCGGATTCGATACCTCGGTGATGGATGAGTAGGGGATGACGAGATCCTCTCCCTCCTTCGCTGATACCGAAGGCGCCGAAGCCTTGAAGAGGGACGCGAACCAGTTTTCCCCAGGGGTTTTGCGGAAGCGGATGCCGGAGGGAGAGAGAACGATCAGGCCCCAGTCGCCCCTGTCCTCCGGCGAGGAGAAGTATTGCCCCATCGTCCTGGCCAGCACTTTTTCACCCGTCTCCCTCTCGAAGTTCATCCAGAACGCTTCCACCGAGTCTTCCATTCCTGCACCTCTTCCCCGACTATAGCATGGGACAGGCTGATGCGCACCAGGCTCTCACCTCGAAGTCCTTCGGGGCGGGCCGGGGGCCGGACTCCGGCCTCCTGTTGCCAAGACCTCGCCGCGATGCTACTGTCGCCCCGATGAACAGGACTCTTTCCATCGCCGCCGGCATCGGCTACGCCACCATATTCGGCTTTTCCTTCCTCGTCACCAAGGACGCGCTCAATGTCCTTGACCCCATGGAGCTCGTGTTCGCGCGCTTTCTCCTCGCCGCCGTCCTCATGAGCCTTCTTGTGGCGGCGAGGCTGGTGAGGCTGGACTACAGGGGCAAGAAGCCGGCCGCGCTCCTGGCGACCTGCATATTCCAGCCCATCCTGTATTTTGTCTTCGAGACATACGGCGTCAGGGAATCG
>CAZRYP010000029.1:0-15225 GCA_964604295.1 uncultured Treponemataceae bacterium | reverse complement strand
TGGATACCGGCACGGACAACAACCTGTTCAAGCTTTCCGCCGGGCTGGGACTCACCCTCTACGCCGATGACGCGAGCCAGATTATCGACGTGGATCAGCTGGCTTCGGACATCGATTCGGGGTTTGACCTGGATATAAATCCCTACCTCGAGTATGTCGACCTCGTCAATTCCATTCTCCCCGTCTTCGACTACTTCCCCCTGTCCGACGGGCTGGCCGTGAAGGCCCTCAACCGCGAACTCTGGGGCATCACCTACGGGGCTGACCTGGAAATCCCCGCCATAGGGCTCGAAGGCTGGTTCCACAAGACCGACGCCTCGTACAGGAGTCTGGGCGCAGCTGTCGATTCCGACGAGCTGGATATCGGCGGCGCCATGGAGCTGCCGATCGGGGAATTCAACCTGATCTTAGGTTACGATTTCCTCATGGACAACATTCCCGACATTCTTTTCAACGATCTTCTTCCCCTTGTCCTTCCCGATCTCGCACCGACGGCCGACCCGACGGAGGACGACATCCAGAACGTCGTCCACACGGCCAATTTCGGCTTCGACACCCCTCCGTCGGGAATATTCGCCAATCTCTCCTTCACCTACAGCTTCGAGTACGCGACGACGAACGCAGAGGCGCTGGCTGCCCTGGTCGACGAGGCCGCTGATATCGCCGCGGCCCAGGCGGCGATACTGGGCTCGACGATGAACGATACGACCCTCACCCATACAGGTGGAATCCTCCTGAAGAGCGGAAGGATGAAATTCGGCGATTTCATCGCGACGCTGGGAGCGAAAACGGAGGATTCCTTCATCACTTACGCCTTCGTGGACGGAGAGGCTGATGGGTCGAGCATCTGGGAATTCTCCTATGCCCTCGACGGCAGCCTCCAGTATGAGCGATACAAGATGAGTCTCGCCTTCGCCCACGAATGGAGCACGGCGGCGGCGACCGATGTCGAATTCGGATATGACGCCAAGTTCACGATCCTGAAGGGCTTCTTCGACAAGATAACCTTCGACGGATCATTCGATCAGGTATTCAATACCTCCAGCCTTCAACAGTACGGCATCGGCGGCGGCATCACCCTCGAGAAGGCCTTCGGCATCCTGGATACGAGCATCGATCTTCAGGTGGACTTCATCGATTCCAAGGTCGACAATAGCGACGACGCCTTGACCGCGGTGCTCACTGTTGCGGGAGGCATTTCGCTCTAGGAGGCATTTCCCTCAGGGTAAAGCCTTCCTATTTTTCTCGCCGCGCGATTCCCCCGGACTTTCGAATCCGGGGGAATCGCTGTATCATGGACACAGGCATTGCGCACCTGGGAGAAATGGGAGGCCATGATGAAAGGAAAGAGACTGCTGATGATTCCCGGACCGATCGAATTCACCGATGAGGTTCTGGCCGAGACGGGAAAGAGCACCTTGAGCCACGTCGATCCGGTATTCATAGAAGATTTCGGACAGGCTCTCGAGAAAATGCGTTCCGTCTGGCTCTCGCCGAAAGGCCAGCCCTTCGTCGTGGCCGGGAGCGGAACCCTCGCGATGGAACTGGCGGTCGCGAACGTGACGGAACCAGGCGACGAAGTCCTAGTCGTCAATGCCGGCTATTTCAGCGACCGAATGGCCGATGTATTCCGGACTCACGGAGCGAAGGTCGATATCGTGCCCAGCGCGATCGGGGACCTCCCCACGGTGGAGGCCGTGAGAAAGCGGCTTGGGGCCAAGAAATACAAAGTCATGAGCATAACCCACGTGGACACGAGCACGGGAGCGAGGGCCGACGTGAAAGGTCTGGCCGCGGCGGCACGGGATGCCGGCGTCCTTTCCATCGTTGACGGAGTCTGCGCCGTGGCGGGCGAGGAGCTGCGCCAGGATGAATGGGGGGTGGACATAGCCCTTACCGCCTCGCAGAAGGCCCTGGGTGTTCCTCCCGGGCTGGCCCTCCTCGTCGCCGGCCCGCGTGCCCTCGACGTCTTCAGGGCGAGGAAACATCCCGTCGGATCCTACTACTGCGACTGGAAGAACTGGCTGCCCGTGATGGAAGCCTACGAAGCCCGCAAGGCCGCGTATTTCGGAACCCCCGCGGTCAACCTGGTCCGCGCCCTCAAGGTGAGTCTCGGGCAAATCCTCGAAGAGGGGATGGATGCCCGGTTCCGGCGCCACGCCCTCGGCGCCCGCGCCTTCCGCGCCGGCATGAAGGCCATGGGGATGAGTTTTGTCCCTGTCCGGGAGGAGCTTTGCGCCTCCACGCTCAGCGCTCCCTTCTACCCGGAGGGCAGCGATGCCGGCGTGCTAAGGCTTGTCGCCGCCGAGGGCGTCGTCCTGGCCGGAGGATTGCATCCCGAAATCAAGTCGAAGTATTTCCGCATCGGCCACATGGGCATGAGCGAGGCGCCGGAAATCCTGGCCACGGTAGGCGCCATCGAGAGGGGCTTCGCCAAGGCGGGATACAGATTCGAAATGGGGGCGGCTTCGGCCGCGGCGCAGGCGATATTCTCCGAAGGCTGAGGGACCGGGTATGGCACAAACCTTGAGAATCGGGTCCGAGGAAGCCCGGGCGGTACTAGGCAGAATCCTGCTGGGGAGGGGCTGCCGGGCCGATCACGCCGAGAAGGTAGCCCTGGAAGTGACCCGCAATTCGCTCGAGGGCACCTACAGCCACGGCATCAACAGGTTCCCGCGCCTCGTGAGGAACATGGACCAGGGGATCATCGCCATGGATGAGGAGCCTGTCCTCCTCAACGCCTTCGGCGCCATCGCGAACTATGACGGCCGCCTGGGCTTCGGCATCGTGAATGCCTGGTTCTGCATGGACAGGGCGATGGAGCTGGCCGGAGCCCACGGGATCGGCTGCGTGGCCCTGCGCAACACCAACCACTGGTTCAGGGCGGCGACATACGGCTACCAGGCCTGCGGCAAGGGGATGGCGGGGCTCTGCTTCCCGAACACGATGCCGAACATGCCCACCTGGGGCGCGGTCGACGCCCGCCTGGGGAACAACCCCCTCGTCATGGCCTTCCCCTGGAAGGACGGGGACATCCTCGTGGACATGGCCATGTCCCAGTATTCCTACGGAGCCCTGGAGCTTGCCCTCCTCGCGGACGAGGAAATGCCCTATGCCGCCGGCTTCGATGCCCGGGGCGAACTGACCTGCGATCCCGCCGCCGTCCTGGCTTCGCAGCGCATCATGCCCACAGGCTACTGGAAAGGAGCCGCCCTCTCCTTCGCCCTGGATATCTTCGCGGGGGCGCTCTCGCTCGGAAACACCACTTCGGCCATCGGTACCTTGGATGGGGAGTACGGGTTGTCCCAGATTTTCATAGCCATCGATTTTGCCCGCATCGCGTCCCCCGATGTTGTGGAAACCATAGTCCGCGGCGCGGTGGAGGATCTGCTCTCCTCCAAACCCGACGGCTCCTCGCGACCTATAGTCTACGCGGGTCAGCGCATGAGGGAGATACGGGAACGCAACCTTGCCGGCGGCATTCCGGTGGACGAACGCGTGTGGGCGGAGATCCTGTCCTTCCTGTAATCCTGGAACCTCGTGAGGAATGCCCGCGTCGGGAATTTTCGCGTCGGGAATGCCCGCGTCGGGAGCTCAGCCCAGGGCGACATCCAGGACCATCATGATGCTAAAGCCGAGCATCGTGCCTATCGTGGCGAGGTGGCCGTTTCCGCCCCTGTTCGCTTCGGGGAGGACTTCCTCGGCGACGACGTAGATCATGGCCCCTGCGGCAAAGGCGAGGGCATAGGGCAGGATGGGGCGCATCATGCCGACCAGCAGCACGCCAGCGACTCCCGCGATCGGCTCGACGATTCCCGAAGCCTGGCCGTAGAAGAAGCTCTTGAACCGTCCCATGCCGTCCCGGCGCAGGGGTATGGACACGGCAGCCCCTTCGGGGAAGTTCTGGATTCCTATGCCTAGGGCCAGGGCCACGGCTCCCGCGAGACTCGCCGAGCTTATGCCCGCTCCCACGGCGCCGAATCCCACGCCGACGGCGAGACCTTCCGGTATGTTGTGGAGCGTTATGGCGAGCACGAGCAGCACGCTGCGCGACCAGTTCGTCTTGATCCCTTCGGCCTCATCCCGCCTGTACTCGATATGAAGGTGGGGGAGGAGCATGTCGACGAGGCGGAGGAACAAGCCCCCTCCGAGGAAACCCACGAGGGGCGGGAACCATTTCACGAGACCCATGCTCTCCGAAAGTTCGATGGCGGGGGAGAGGAGGGACCAGAAACTGGCGGCTATCATGACCCCGGCGGCAAAGCCGAGCATGGTGTCAAGCACGCGCCTGTCTATGTTCTTGAAGAAGAATACCATGCCGGCGCCCAAGGCGGTGACTCCCCAGGTGAAGAGAGTGGCCATGAGGGTCTGGGCGAGCGGCGACATCGATTCCAGCCATTGCAGCATGTTTTTTCCTTGGAAACTCTTTCCATTATAATAACGCGGAACGATGGGGCGGGGCAAATGCTTCCCCGAACAACCCGTCGGAAGGGTATCGACGGATGGGTAGCGCCGGGAGGAAAAAGCGACGGCGAAAAACGATGGGGAAATTCATTGACCGGGCCGGAATTGTATCCTAAACTGGACAAATATCCGGGAGGTGCCATTGGCCACACGCGACCTTGTCCTTCGTCGATTCGTTGCGGCGACCATCATGCTGTTCTTGATTTTCGGCATCCTTGCCGACGGACCCCGATCAGCCCTGGAGGGTTTCCTTCGGCTCCAGACCAGCCCTACCCGCCTGATGAGCGATTTTACCATCATGGAAGGACCCGGCGCGGCCTTCGTCAACGCCGCCGCGGTCGGGCTGGCAGGCTGGCTCGTCCTCAGGCTCAACAGGATCTCGCTATCCGGACCTACAGTGGCTGCCATCTTCACGATGATCGGCTTCGCCCTGTTCGGGAAAACCCTTCTCAACTGCATACCCATCATCATAGGCGTGAGCCTCTCGGCCCTCATCGTCGGCAAGCAGCCGAAGGAATACGTGCTGATCGCGATGTTCGGCACTGCCCTGGGACCGATAATCAGCTTCGTGGCTTTCGAGATGGGATTCCCGCCGGCGGTGGCCCTTCCCGCGTCCATGATCATCGGACTGGTGACGGGAATCATCCTGCCTCCCCTCGCCATCACGATGCTCCACCTCCACCAGGGATACAGCCTCTACAATGTAGGCCTGACGGCGGGCTTCATCGGATTGTTCGCCGCCTCCCTGCCCCACGCGGGCGGCATGGACATATCCACCATGGAGCAATGGGGCAGGGCGGCCAGCCCCTGGCTCATCCTCATCATTCCTGTCCTGAGCCTCCTCGCCATATCCATGTCCTTCATCTGCTGCGGGCGCAAGGCATGGACCGAATTCCTGGCCATCCAGAAGCTTTCGGGCAGGCTGCCTTCCGATTTCTGCGATCTTACGGGTCCCGGGGGAGGGCTCCTCAACGCCGGACTCCTGGGGCTCGCGTACAGCGCCTTCATCGCCATAATCGGCGCGCCCTTCAACGGGCCGGTCATAGGAGGCCTCATGACCGTGATGGGTTTCGGCCTTTTCGGCAAGCATCTCAGGAATGTGTTCCCCGTTTTTCTGGGCCTCTTGCTGGCCGCACTACTCTTCGGTAAAAACCTGACCGACTCATGGGTCGTGCTGGCCTTCCTCTTCGGAACGGCCCTCGCTCCCCTCGCGGGGGAATTCGGCCTCATCGTGGGCATCGTGGCGGGATTCCTCCACCTCGTCGTCGTCGAACGCAGCGGAGCCTGGCATGGGGGCATGAATCTCTACAACAACGGTTTCGCGGCCGGACTTACCGCGACGCTTCTCGTGTCGGTGATAGAGTGGTACAAGACGAATGTGGAGAGATAATCCCGAATCCAAAGGACGTTCACGATGAAACGGAGAGAGTTCCTCGTCCATCTCATAAGCGAAGTATCGAGTTTCGTCCTCCAGGGACAGCCGCGGAAGATGGTGGTATCCCTCCATCAGGAAGCCGACGGCATACATCTCGCGGTGATAGACGACAGGCCCAGGAGCGATGCCGAGGTCAAGGAAATCGAGCGTTCGCTCAACGCCGCCCGCCGTCCGGAGCTCGCGGGATACTACGGGGAAATGGCGGGCCACGATCTCCTCGGCAATGCCCGTCTCAACCTTGTCGGCTGGCAGATAAAGCACGCCGACGTCATGAAGACCCCCGACGGAGGCATCATGCTCAACCTGTGGATAGGCGGCGAGGGTTTCGAATACACGAAATTCAACCTGGATCCGAAGAAGGAAGAAAAATGACCGCGTGTTGCCTGCGGCCGGGTAAGTCGCTATAGTCATGGCATGGCTGCAAGCATTTTATGGTACGACCTGGAAACCTTCGGCCTCGACCCGCGGCATGACAGGATCGCCCAGTTCGCATGCATCCGCACCGACGAGTCGCTCGAGGAAGTCGACGAGCCGGTAAAGCTCTACTGCAAGCCTTCCCTCGATTACTTGCCCTCGCCGGCCGCATGCAAGGTCCACGGCATCACCCCCCAGACAGCCTTCGAGCTGGGATTGGACGAGTACGACTTTTCGCTTCGTCTCCTGGAAGAGTTTTCCAGGCCCGGGACTACGGCGGCAGGCTTCAATACCATCAATTTCGACGATGAATTCATCAGGCATCTCTTCTATCGCAACCTCCTCGATCCCTACGCGCGGGAATACGCCAACGGCAATTCGCGCTGGGACATAATAAACCTGGCGCGGGCGGCCCACGACCTGAGGCCCGAGGGAATGGTGTGGCCCCGGGACGGGGACGGAACGCCCCTGTTCAAGCTGGAGATCCTCGCCAAGGCCAACGGCCTCGTCCACGCCTCCGCCCACGACGCGTTGAGCGACATCAGGGCCACGATCTCGCTCGCCAAACTCGTCAAGGCGAGGCAGGGCCGCCTCTACGAGTGGTATTTCCAACACCGCAGGCGCGAGAGCCTCAAGCCCCTGGTCAATCTCTCGGCGCGCAGGATGCTCCTCCATACCTCGGCCGAGTACACATCGGTAAGGGGGTGCACGACCCTGGCGGCGCCGGTCGGAATCGACCCGTCCAACAGGAACCAGCTCATAGCCATCGATCTGCGCTTCGATCCGAGCGAGCTCATCTCCCTCCCGGTCGAGGAAATCAGGCAACGGGTATTCGCCAAGGCGGGGGAACGAAGCCAGCCCCGGATTCCCCTCTCGAGGATAAGGCTCAACCATTGTCCCTTCCTGGCCCCCGCATCCACCCTCACGAAGGCGGCCGGCGCCAGCCTTGGCCTGGACATGGAGCTGTGCGGACGGCGGCTTTCCCTCATCAACGACAATCCGGGGCTGGCCCGGAAACTCGTCGCGGTCTTCGACGAACCCATGCCTCCGCCCCAGTCCGACGATCCCGACCTCTGCCTGTACTCGGGCGGCTTCATCCCCGATTCCGACAAGGAAAAGCTGTCCAGGTTCCACGCGATCCTGGTGTCGAAGCGGAAGGAACCCGATGGGGTCAAGGCGGCCAAGGCTTCCTTCCAGAGGATGAAGTTCATCGACGAAAGGATTCCGCGTCTTGCCGGCAGGCTGTTCGCGAGAAACTTTCCCGAAACCTTGGGCGAATCCGAACGTTTGAAGTGGAGGGACTTCTGCGCCGGAAGGATCCAGCTCCCCTCCAGGGAGGGAGCGGCCGAACTCGCCGACTATGGGAGACTGGTGGAAACGGAGCTGGCCGATCCTGAGCTATCGGCTCCCAGGCGAGCCATCGTCCATGCCCTCCTCGAATGGAAGAAGCACATCGAAGAAGAAGTGCTTTCCTGGGGCGGATGAGCCGGTTTTCCCGTTTTCCGCGATAGTGTTATAGTGGGGTTTTATGCCCCGGGTGGTATGTCATGATACATAGACGATTCCGCTGCGCATGGGCGCTGATCTTCATCCTCGTGTCGGGAGCGGCCTCTCTCCATGCGCAGGAGACGGCCGCTGCTCGAGATAAGGCCGCGAAGTCAGCCACGATGACCGTCCAGGTGGCCAGAACCCAGATTCGGTCGGCGCCCTCCGTCATCGCGCCTATCCTCGCCGTGGTCGAGTACAGGATGAAGATAAGCGTTTACGAGAGCAAGGACGGCTGGATCAGGGTCCAGGTTCCCGGATCGACGCGAGTAGGCTATATGTTTCTTTCCGCCCTGACCGAGAAGAATATTTCTTCATCCGACGCGAGCAGGGCGGCTTCAGGCGTCACGGGCACCGAGATCGCTCTGGCTGGCAAGGGCTTCAGCGAGTCGGTCGAGGAATCGTACAGGAAGAATTCCCGAGTGGATTATTTCTGGGTCGATTTCATGGAAGACTATTCCTACCCCCCCGAAGCCCTCGTCGGCTTCCTGTCGGGCTCCTCCCCCCAGTGAGACCGATGAAGCGAAGCCGTTTTTCCTTCCGCGGGTTCCCCCTCGCGCTCGCGCTGACCGCGGCATGGGCCTTCAGCCTGAGTTCCTGCCTCACGATCTCGCAGAGCCTGGACATGCTGGCATCCCAGGCCGTCAGCCAGGGCCTTCTGGACCGGTACCAGGCCGCCATGCTCAAGACCGCGGCCAAGGCCGCCGCCGAAGCTTCGAAAAGCCTCAGCCCAGAGGAAGAATACTATGTGGGACGAGCCGTCGCGGCCAACATCCTTTCCGCCTACAGGCCTTACGATCGCCCCGAGCTCAACGCCTACCTCAACAAGCTGGGGCAGGGGCTGGCTCTCTA
Source organism: uncultured Treponemataceae bacterium (assembly GCA_964604295.1). Classification (GTDB taxonomy): domain Bacteria; phylum Spirochaetota; class Spirochaetia; order Treponematales; family Rectinemataceae; genus CAZRYP01. Next base: position 6,515 of record CAZRYP010000029.1, on the reverse strand, counting down.
TTCCTCGCGTCCCGAGATATACGCCGGCTATCGCTTCATCTCCCTCGACAATCCCGAGGTGAACGCCTTCGCTTCCCCCGGAGGCCATATCCTCGTGACGAGAGGCTTGCTGTGGAAAGTCCAGAGCGAGGACGAACTCGCGGCCGTCCTCGCCCACGAGATAGCCCATGTCTCCCTCGGGCACGGACTGGCTTCGGTCCAGGGAGCCAGGCTCACCCAGATCGCTTCCGAGTTCGCTCTGGACGCGGGCAGGGCCACAGGCGGGGATATCGCCGCCTTTACCTCGGCTTTCGGGGATTCCATCTCCGAACTGGCGAAGATCCTCGTGGTATCCGGCTATTCCCAGACCTACGAACTCCAGGCGGACATGGAGGCGAGACGGATGCTCTCGGCGGCAGGATACGATCCGAACGCCTTGCCGCGACTGATAGGACGACTTCCTTCCAGGAGCCAGGGGAACGGGACCGGCTTTGCCGCGACCCACCCTGAGCCGGCGTCCAGGATCGAATGGCTGAGGAAGAATCCTTTCGAGCCGGCCAAGGAGATGAAGTCCAGGAAGGTCTGGCCCACGCCGAGGGAGACCGACGAAACAGAAGCGGCCGGCGATCCCGTCCGCGCCTCCTTCGTGCGCGTTGAGCGATTCACCGCCTTGAGGGGCAGCTTCTGAAAGCCGGGCGGGAAGGCTCGCACTCGACGTTGCGCGATTCTTCCCGCGCGATGAGGACGAGACTGCGCCTTGTCCTGGCCGTCATGGCCGGAATTCTCTTTTCAGTCCTTCTCTTTTTTTCCGGGCTCGCCGAGGGGCTGGACCAGAAACTCTACGATCTCATCGCCCGAGGAAGCGCCTCCGCGGACCGGGGGCTGGAGAACGCCGCGTCGGGGAGAGGCGGGGGAAGGCCAGCCGAAAGCGGGGTCGAACTCGTCTATATAGACCAGTACAGTCTGGGCTGGGTGGAGGAAAATCTCGGGATCTCCTGGCCATGGCCGAGGGAACTCTACGGCATACTCGCCTCCTTCGGCTCGAGGGCCAAGGTCCAGGTTTTCGATATCCTCTTCAGCGAGACATCGAGCTTCGGATCCGACGACGACGCGCGCTGCGCGAAGGCCATGGACGAGGCGGGCAATGTCGTCGTCGCGGAAGCCGTCGATTCCCGCAGCGGGAAGGGGCTTTCCATACTCCCCGCGGAAAAGATCGGCCATGGCCGCGTCGCCGGGCTGGTGGACCGCGACGGCGTGCTCAGAAGGTACGATGTCCGGGAGGGCGGCGAGGGCGGCCCGGCCTCCCTGGGCCGGGCCGCCCTCGCCATGGGGGGCGACAGTTTCGCGGGCTTCCCCTCGGGCAGCGCCTACCTCCGCTTTTCCGGGGCATCGCCCTCATTTCCGGCGCGCAACGCCGCGGAACTTCTCTCCAGCGCCATCAGCCTGAGGGAAGGCCGCGAACCCCAGGTCGATCCGGAGGAGTACGAGGGCACATACCTTTTCATCGGATTTTCCGCGCCCGGGCTTTTCGACCGCCAGGCGGTGCCCACCGACCGCGCGATGCCCGGCGCGGAAATCCACGCCACCTTCGTCGACAACGCATTGCGCGGACGCCTCCTCGACCGGCTGCCGCCGGTTTTCGAACTTGCCCTCATCCTGCTTTTCGCCCTCGGCGCGGCCTGGGTATCCAGCTTCGCGAAAGGACCCCTTCCTCTCACGGCGGGAATGGCATTTTTCGCGCTCCTTCCCGCGGGAACGGCATTCCTCCTCTACAGGGCGGGACTGGTGGCTTCGGCCGGGCTCGGCAGCTCAGTCGCCATATCCACCTATGCCGCGGGCATCATCCTCTCCTATGTCTCGGAGGGAAGGAACAAGGCCTTCCTCAGGCGCAGCTTCTCCCAGTATCTGGCTCCCTCTGTCATCGAAAGACTCCTGGCCGACCCCGGTCTCCTCAGCCTCGGCGGCGAGGAGAGATGCATCTCGGTGTTCTTTTCCGACATTCAGGATTTCACCTCCATGTCGGAATCCATGACTGCCGAGCGGCTGGCGGCATTCATGAACAGCTATTTCGCCATAGTGACGGGGGAGATTCTCAAGGAAGGCGGGACTGTCGACAAATACGTCGGGGACGCCGTCGTCGCGTTCTGGAACGCTCCGCTCGACCAGGAGGACCATGCCGCGCGGGCCGTCAGGGCCGCGCTCAATTGCCAGAAGGCCCTCGCCGCCGCGGAGAGCCTCTTCGCCTCACAGGGCGCCGCCCGCTGCCTCACGAGGATCGGCATACATACGGGCAGGGCTATCGTCGGCAATATGGGTTCGCCCTCGCGTTTCAACTACACCGCCATGGGCGATGCTGTGAACACGGCGAGCAGGCTGGAGAACGCCAACAAAGCGATAGGGACTAGGATACTCGTCTCGGGCGATACGGTGGACTCCTGCGCCTCGGCTCCTGGCGGCAGTCCCCCCGAACTCGGCTTTCGCAGGTTGGGCGGCATTCTCGTCCACGGCAAGATGACGCCCATCGAGGTGTGGGAACCGCGTTTCGCGGCCGCTGCCGGGGATGATGTCCCGAACGATGCGCCGGCTGGAGGAATCCGGCCCTGGGAAGGCCTCAAGGACTGCAGGAAGGTCTAGATGCCCAGGCTCGCGAGGACAAGGAGGAGGATGCCCGCGCCGGCCACCGCCGCGTCGGCGGGGGAAAAGCTTCTTCGGGCGCTGATCGTCCTGGCTTCCGAATAGCTGCGCAGCTCCATGGCCCTCGCGGTGGAGAGAGCTCCCTTGATGCTCGTGAAGATGAAGGTCTGAAGCATCGGCAGGGTCGTGGCCGGCCTGTCGCGCCGCAGGCCGTAGCCCCTCAGCTCCGCCGCATCCTTCACCCGGCGGTAATTTTCGAACACTCTCGGCAGGAAGAGAAGGGAAAGCGACAGCAGCATGCCCGGATCCCTGAGTATCCGGGGTCTTTCCGCGCCGCGTCCTAACAATCCCGCGATTCTCCTGGCCCCGAGGCTCAGGTAATCCCCGAGTTCGGACGCCTTCGTGCTCACATAGTAAAGCCTCGCGAAGACGAAGACGGCTGCCAGCCTCGCCGAGTAGAGAGCCGATTCGGGCAGGGTTTCGGGGGCGAAGAGCCGGCCGTCCCCGGGCAGAATCCCCCTGACCATGGCCGAGAACAGGGCCAGCCAGCCGATGGCCGCGGCGGCTTTTCCCATGCCGCGGAACGGTATCCGCACGGCCGTCATGAGGACTATCCCTCCTCCCGCGAGGATGGAGAGAGGCACAAGGCCGAATCGCATAGCCGCCGTCGAGACGCATACGAGGAAGATACCTTTCGAGACCGCCGAGACCCGGGCGAGGGGGCTGTCCAGGGGCTCGAAGGCGAAGGGATTCACGGCAGCCGGCCTCGGGGGCATACCCAGGGGAAGTGTCCCTCATAGGGGCAGGCAAGACCGTGGGCGGCGAAGATCCCGGGTTCGGCGGCCGAAGGGACGCCGTCGAAGCAGACTCTGCCTTCGTCCAGAATGAGCAGCCTGGCGGCCTGGGGGAATATCTTTTCCAGCTCATGGGTGACGATGATGAGGGTGATGCCGCTCTTCCCCAGATCGCGGCATATGCGCGCGATGTCCTGAACCGATTCGAAATCCAGATTGGCGAAGGGTTCGTCCAGGATGACGCACTCGGGCTGCATGGCGAGGACGCCCGCTATGGCGAGCCTTCGCTTTTCCCCGCCGGAGAGGGATTCGGGCCGCCTCTCTTCCATGCCGGATAGCCTGGCTTCCTCGAGGGCAGTCTCCGCCCTTCGCCTGATTTCCGGGGGAGAAAGCCTGAGGTTGGAGGGGCCGAAGGCGACGTCCTCGGCCACGGTCTGTCCCAGGATCTGGGAGTCGGTGTCCTGGAAGACAAAGCCCACCGTTCTCCGCAGTTCCTTCACGCAGCCTGGCAAAGGGGCGCCGCGGAAGAGGACGGAGCCCTTCGTCGGCTTCGATATGCCCACGAGGTGTCGCGCGAGGAGGGTCTTTCCCGAGCCGTTCCTTCCCGCGATGAGGAGGAATTCCCCGTCCTTTATCGAGAGGTCGATGTTACTGAGCGCTTCCGTGCCGTCGCGGAATGTGTGGGAAAGATCCTCGATCCGGAAGAGTTCAGGCATCGTTGTCCCGGTTCAACAGGGCATCCATGCCCGACGAAAGCCTGGGCGCGAGGATGGAGGCCAGGACTATCTTGATGAGGTCCCCGGGTATGAAGGGATAGAGGCCGGCGGTCAAAGCCCTGTTCCAGTCGGCCTGGAGCACGGACTTGAGCCTCAGGACCCCGAAGAGATACACGATGGCCATGCCCATGACGCAGGCCAGGAGATTGGTGAGGGTTCTTTTCCCGCCCTTGGCAGAAATAAGGCCCATGAGGATGACTGCCGGAATATATCCGAAGAGATAGCCGCCCGTCGGACCGAGGAGCTTGGCTATTCCTCCCGACCCTCCCGAGAATACAGGCATGCCGAGAAGTCCGAAGAGCAGATAGATGACCGTGGACAGCAGAGCCCACCAGGGTCCCAGGACGAGGGCGGCCAGCATGATGAACATGTTCTGCATCACGATGGGGACGGGGCTTCCCGGCACCGGCACGGCGATGAAGGCGCCTATGGAAATGAGGGCCGCGAAGAGGCAGGCGAGGACGGCATAGGTCAGCTGGTTCGTTTTCTCATCCATCGGCTGCGAACGTACCACCGATGAAGAAATCGAGTCAAGCTCGGCAATGTTGTGGAAAGGCCCGGCTCCGTGCTAGCCTGTCATCCGGATGAATGATACATCGACCCGCGTGGCCCTGGTCAGCCTCTACGCGCCGGAGGACGGCGATGCCCTTCCCCTAGGCGCGGGATGTGTCGCGGCCGCCCTCATCCGCTCGGCCCGGGTGCGGCGCGAGGATATCAGCCTGGTGAACGCCTGCGTCGAGGCGGGCGATGACCTGCTTTTCCGGATGATCGTCGAATCGAAGCCCCGGGTCGTAGGGTTCTCCCTGTATTGCTGGAATTCCCCAGTCTCGATCCGCCTGGCGGGAAGGCTCAAGGACGAATTTCCGGACATCCTGGTCGTGGCCGGGGGACCCGACGCGGAGCGGTTCTACGCGGAGCGGTTCATCGACCGCGGCGCCGGCCATGCCGCCCTCTTCGATGCTATATTCCTCGGCGAAGCCGAAGTCAGCTTCCCGAAATGGTTCGCCGAAGCGGCCGGCTCCCATCCCGGAGACAGGGAAACGCGGCGAAGTTCATCCGGGGTCAGCCCTGCGATGCCGCCGCCCTCCCTTCGCCCTGGCTGGAAGGCCTTCTCGAACCCGTACGAGGCGGTTCCGTGGCATGGGAGCTCACCCGCGGATGTCCGTACCGCTGTGCCTATTGCTATGAGGGCAGGGGCTCTTCCAGGCTGAGACACTTTCCAAGGGAGAGGCTCGAGAAGGAACTGGATCTCTTCGTCGAAAGCGGGGTGAAGGAAGTATTCGTCCTCGATCCGACTTTCAATGTCCAGGGCGGGAGGACTCTCTCCTTCCTGAAGCTCTTTTCGGAACGGGGCGCGGGCATAAGCTGGAATTTCGAGATAAGGGCCGAACTCCTGGACAGGGGCCAGGCCGAGGCTTTCGCGGCGATGCCCTGCTCGCTCCAGATCGGGCTCCAGAGCGTCCGCACCGAGGTGCTGAAAACCATCGGCCGAGATATGGACAAAAAGGAATTCGCCTTCAAGACAAGGCTTCTCAATCAAGCCGGCGCGTTCTTCGGCTTCGATCTCATCTATGGTTTGCCGGGCGATTCCCTTCCGGGCTTCCGCGAAAGCCTCGACTTCGCCATTTCGCTGTATCCGAATCATCTGGACATTTTCCCGCTCGCCGTCCTGCCGGGCACGCCGCTGCATGAGCGGAGCCGGGAATACGCCCTCGATTTCGACGAGGAGCCGCCGTACCTTCTCCGCGGCCACCCCTCCTTTCCCGAGGAAGACATGAGGGCGGCGGCCAGGCTCGCCCGCGCCTGCGATATCTTCTACACGAAAGGACGGGCCGTGCCCTGGTTCCTCCCGGTTCTCAAGCCCGCGCGCATGAGCCCCTCGGCCTTCCTCGAAGGATTCAATGCTCCCGAAGCCCGGGTCCCGCCGCCCCACAAGGAACTGGAAGCCCTGCAGTGCGCCTATATAGAAAGGATCTACAAAACGCGCGGGATGGCTGGGCTCCTTCCCGCCGCCCTCGATCTCGTCAGATACCACGGGGCCTGGACAAGGGCTTTCGCCGAAGGGGAAACCACCCGGCTGGATCTTTCCTATCCCCTCCATAAAGTCGAGGGTCCCGAGATACTCGACCTTGCAGGCTTCCACAGGCGGAATGCCCTCCGAACATGCAGGATAGAAATCGGAGCGTCTGATCGCGGTCCCGTAGCCAGAAACATATAGAATTGCATAAATATGCTTGACCAAAGGCGGCTTATCCTGTATGGTGACCCTACTATGAAGCGCAACATCGCCATCGGCAATTTTCTCAATAATAATAGCGGAACCGCCGCAGCG
>CAZRYP010000028.1:0-15612 GCA_964604295.1 uncultured Treponemataceae bacterium | reverse complement strand
CGTCGACGGCCGACAGCACGGGAAGAGATTTTCCCTTGAGCCGGTAGGAGAAGGCAAGGTTTTCGATCCGGACCATGGCCGATGGCTAGAAGTTCTCGAGAGGGCGGCTGTCGAGAAGGCCGGCCGTGTCGACTGCCTTTTTCAGGAGGCCTTTGGAGGAAAGCCAGGAGAGAGCCCTGGCCATATCATCGGCCGTCGGCAGGCGGGGCTTTTTGTAGACGACAAAGACATAGGCGCCGGCGGCCTCGTCGGAGAATCCGGCTTTCTTCGTCAGGAGGGACCGGTACGCTCCGGGATCGGCGTTGATCTTCTGGGCAGCCTTCCAATAGGCCTTGTAGAGCCTTGAGATCGCCCCAAGTTTCGCGGAGAGGGCGTTCTGGGAAAAAAGGAGGACGCCGGCTCCCATCCCGTAGTCGTCGGTGGAGGCGATGAGCCTGGCGCCCCGGACCCGGGCCGTGGTCAGAAAGGGTTCGGGCATGCCGGCGGCTGCCGTCTGGCCAGCCAGAACCATCTCCAGGCGGACGGGCATCTTGGGCACGGGCAGGAGGTTAATGTCGGCGGCGGGAACTCCGGCTCCGGTCATGAGGCTGTCGACCATGTAGTGGATGACGGTGTTGCTGGATATCCCTATGGGTTTGCCCGCGAGGTCGGAAAGGCTGGTCGCGCCGGACGAAGGGGCTGCTACTATGCCGTAGCGGCCGTCGGTGAGGCTGGTGATCCTGACGGGGAAACCGCCCTGGACGGAGAGAATGGCCGCGAGGATGTCGGATATCACTCCGTCGACAGATCCCGACTGGAAGGCCGAATCGCGTTCCACGGCGCTCTGGAAGCGGAGGAGTTCCACATCGACCCCCTCCTGGGCGAAGATGCCTTCGCTTTCGCAGAGCATGAAAGGCAGGGAATCGGCGTCGGCGAAAACGCCGAGCCTCAGGGTCGCGCGCCCTGCCTGCGCATGAACCTGGAAGGATCCGGCCAGGAGCGTCAGCACTGCGGCGAACAATGCGAATTTTCTTTCTGTCATGGCTAAATGCTCCTTGTCAGCGCGTTTCGCCCCAGCGATAGGCCTGATCGTCCGGGACTCCGAGCAGATCCAGGATTCTGTGTACCACGGTGTCGGCCAGCTGTTCAATCGACTGGGGGCGTCCGTAGAAGCTCGGGCTCGCGGGAAGTATCACCGCGCCGGCTTCCCTGAGCGTCACGAGAGCCCTGAGGCCGACGAGGGAGAGAGGAGCCTCGCGCGGGACGAGGATGAGGGGCCAGCCTTCCTTGAGTGCGACGCTGCCGGCGCGGTGGATGAGGTTGGAACAGGCGCCCGAGGCCAGGCTGCCGATAGTGCCCATGGAGCAGGGCGCTATCACGGCGCCGTCGAGCCTGAAGGAGCCGGAGGCCACCGGTGACGAGAAATCGTCTGAAGGGTGCAGCTTTACGATGGCGGGGGATCCGCCCGGTCCGCCGGAGGTTCTGATCCTGCCCAGCCAGTAGCCGAGCGGACGCTCCGTTTCCTCGAGCATGACGCGCGCGCCCCACGCCGAGCATGTAAGATGGACTATGACGCCTTTCGCGGCGAGGGCGGAAATGAGGCGAAGCGAGTACAGTGCGCCCGACGCTCCTGTTATGCAGACGAGATAGCGTTCCATCCTGCCGTCAGTCTATATCATATAAATATCAAGGGCAACACCAATGAGAAAGAGGAGGGGGATTATTTCATTGATGCCGTATGCGCCCAACGCGACGACGTGCTCGGCGGCCAGCAGCGCCAGGCACAGGATGAGGGCGCCGACGCTGCCCGGCCCCGTCTCTGGCCAGAAAAGGAGGATGCTCGCGAAGCCCGCCCAGGCGAGGAGGTGACTGGCGGCCGCGATGACCCTCGCGCCTTTGCGTCCGAAACGGGCGGGAACGGAATGAAGCCTTTCGGAACGGTCGAACTCCAGATCCTGCATGGCGTAGAGGATGTCGAATCCGGCTACCCAGAGGGCGACGCCCGCCACGAGGGGGAAGTAGCGGAAATGGAAAGCGCCGGAGATGCCCAGGAAGGCTCCCATGGTGGCGGCGGAACAGGTCAGCCCCAGCCACCAGTGGCATAGCCATGTGAATCGCTTCGTGTAGGAATAGCCGAAGACGAGGATGCCGGCGAGGGGGAGGAGGGCCAGGCAGAGCGCATTCAGCATGGCCGTCCCCAGGACGAGAAGGCCCGTCATGACGGCCGCGAAGATCCAGAGTTCCCATACCTTGAGCGTGCCCTTGGGCAGGGCCCTGTCGGCCGTCCTGGGATTTTTGGCGTCTATTCCGCGGTCTATGATCCTGTTGAGGGCATTGGCCGCATTTCTCGCTCCCACTGCCGCGACGATGATCCAGAGCAGCTTGTCGGGAGGGAGGCGGCCATTCGTCTCGAGTATTGCGGCCATGAGGGCGAAGGGAAGGGAGAAGAGGGTATGGCGGATCATGACGGCGTCGCCCACGAGGGCCAGTCTGCCGCCCAGGCCCCGGCCCCTGCTTTGGCTTTGGCCAGGGCTTCGGTTACCCCCGCCGCGCTCAGCCGATGCCATAGTCTTTCCACTTCGCGTCGACGAGCCGGACGATGTCGGGGTCCATGGCAAGAGGCTCGGGCCATTCCCTGCCGTGGCCCTCCTCGGGCCACTTCCTTGTGGCGTCGATGCCGAGGCGGGTGCCGAAGCGGGGTTGGGGCGAGGAGTGGTCCAGGGCGTCGAGGGGACCCTGGGATAAGACCAGGTCCCTGCCCGCGTCGATGTTGTTGAAGACCTTCCAGGCGACGAGGGAGAGATTCTTGAGGCTTATGTCGTCATCGACGACGACTATGAATTTCGTGTACATCATTTGGCCCATGCCCCAGAGGAAATCCATCACTTTCCGGGCATGGCCGGGGAAGCGCTTTTTCATGGAGACGATGACGCAGTTGTGGAACACCCCCTCGAGGGGCATGGTGAGGTCGGTGATCTCCGGGCAGAGCTGCCTGAGAATGGGGAGGAAGAGCCTCTCCGTGGCTTTCGCCATCCAGCAGTCTTCCTTGGGGGGAATGCCCACGATGGTGGCCGGGTATATCGGATTTTTCCTGCGCGTGATGCGTTCGAGATGGAAAACGGGATACAAGTCGGGGAGGGAATAGAAGCCGGTGTGGTCGCCGAAGGGTCCCTCGAGCCTCGTTTCCTCCGGGTCGACGTAGCCTTCCAGGACGAACTCGGCATCTGCGGGGATCTGGATATCTGAGAGGCTGGCTTTGGCCACCTGAGTGCTCCTGCCCCGGAGGAATCCCGCGAACATAGCCTCCCAGACGCCCTCGGGCAGGGGGGCTGTCGAGGAGTAGGTGACCGCGGGGTCGGATCCGAGGGTCACGGCGACGGGCATCCTCTTCCCTAAGGACCTGTAGTTCTCGAAGAAGTGCGCTCCGTCCTTGTGCAGGTGCCAATGCATCCCGGCCGTCCTGTCATCGTAGATCTGCATGCGGTACATGCCCCAGTTCTGAGCTCCCGTTTCGGGATCCATCGTGCAGACGACGGGGAGGGTGAGGAAGCGTCCCCCGTCTCCGGGCCAGCACTGGAGGACGGGCAGGCTGTCGAAGCCCGATTCGTCGTCGATCACCTGGCGGCAGAGAGGGCGGCTCACCTTCCTGGGCAGGAGGGATTTCGCGACAGGCAGCTTGGGCAGGGCCGAGGGAATCGCGGAGAAGAGGGAAAAGCCGCGGACCTGCTTCCAGGCCCAGCCGAGAAGCCCCTCGATCTCCTTCGCCTTGGCGTCGAGGCTCTCTGCCCCTAGCGCGAGGGCCATCCTGGATTCGGATCCCATCGCGTTGATCAGGAGAGGCCAGTCCGAACCCTTCACGTGTTCGAAAAGGAGGGCGGGACCGCCTTCCCTCATCACCCTGTCGGCGATTTCCGTGATCTCGAGTATCGGATCGACTTCGACCCGGATCCGCCTGAGTTCGCCCCTGGATTCCAGGACTTCCACAAATTCGCGCAAGCTGTCGAATGCCATAATGCCCTCAGTATATAGGGAAAATGGAAAAAGAATGAAGCGGCCCGGCGATCTGTTATTTTCTTTAATCCGGAATTTATTGAGTAATGGACCGTGAAGGTTTATGTTCTGATGCGACGCGGGATCGGGGCTCCGGACCGGGACCCGCGGTGAAGTGGAGGAAGTCTTGGATAGTAACGACAGATATGTGGTCAGGCTCGAGAATGTGTTCAAGAACTACGCGCTGGGCAAGACCGAGGTCCAGGCTCTCAGGGGAATCAGCTTCGATATAGCCCGGGGAGACTTCATCTCGATCGCCGGCCCTTCCGGCTCGGGCAAGACGACAGTCCTTAACCTCATCGGCTGCGTCGACACGGCCACCTCGGGCAAGGTTTCTGTACTGGGACAGCTGACCGATTCGCTTCGCGACGAGCAACTCACCGCCCTGCGCCACAAGGGTATAGGCTTCATTTTCCAGACCTTCAATCTCATCCCCGTGCTGAACATCAGGGAGAACATCGAACTTCCGGCCCTTCTCGATGAATCGGATGCGGGGATGCCCAGGAAGGAGAGGGAAGAGTGGGTCGATCACCTGATCGAGAGCGTCGGGCTCCAGGACCGCGCCAGGCACAAGCCCGCGGAGCTTTCGGGCGGACAGCGCCAGCGCGTGGCCATAGCCCGGGCTCTCGTCATGCGCTCGCCCATAGTGCTGGCGGACGAACCCACCGCCAACCTGGATTCGGCCACCGGCGAGAGCATCCTCGATCTCATGAAGCGGATGAACAGGGAATTCGGGACGACCTTCATCTTCAGCACCCACGATCCCTCGATCGTGTCCATCGCCGACCATGTCATAAGGCTCAAGGACGGCATCGTCGTCGAGAACCGCAGGACTGACGGAAAGGCCCAGCCATGATCGCCCTTCGCATGGCCTTCGGAAACCTCTTCCTCCACAAGGCCAAGAGCCTTCTCCTGGGCACGATCATGTGCCTCGGCATAGCCGTGCTTTTCGTGGGGAATTCCCTCATCGACACGGCGATCGGGGGCTTGAGGAGGATGTTCGTGGAGGGATACACGGGCGACCTCATGGTGACCGGCCCGACAAGCTTTCCTACGACCATCTTCGGCGAGACGGCCGGGGGCGAGGAAGTGATCCCCCACATAGCCAGCTTCGCCGCCTACGCCGAAAAGCTCTCGGCCGACGGAAGCGTGCGGGGTACCCTGCCCATGCTGAGCGGGCAGGTGGCGATGGGCCTTGGGGAGCTGGTCATAGGCAACGGAGCCGCCTTCGGCGTGGATATCGCCGACTACAGGGCCTTCTTCCCCGACAACCTCAGTCTTGTAAGCGGCGATTGGCCAGAGAAGGATGACCAGGGATGGATCATCCTGTCCGAACTTTCAGCGCGGATGCTCTCGAGGGCGGCAGGACAGAGCATAGGTCCGGGAGCCAGGATCACCTTGAGCGCGCTCAACGATACCGCGGGCACGGTCATCAGGGAAGTCGGAGTGGCCGGCGTCGTGCGCTTCAACCAGAGCAGCCAGGACCTGGCGCGGATCTCCCTCGTCGACGCCGACACTCTCCGCGCCCTTCTGGGCTTCGCGAGCCTCAGGGACGGGGCCATCGCGCTCACCGCGGAGCAGCTGGATTTCGTCGAAGCCTTCGATCCCGATTCCCTCTTCGGGGATTTGGCGACGGTCGATGTCTTTGCCGGAACCGGTCCGGCGGAGACAACCGGAACCTCCATTGCAAGCCCGGCCAGCCCCTCGCCCGATTCCAGCCTGGTTTCGGTGCTCCCCGAGGCAGCCTGGCAGTTCCTTCTGATACGGCTGTCCCCCGACGCGAACGCCAACCGTTTCCAGGACGAACTGGCGTCCTTCTCGACCGGTCTCGACCTGGGCGACCACGTGCAGGACTGGATCGCGGGGGCCGGATCCGTCGCCAGGACCGCCGTGACCATACGCTTGGTCTTCGACCTCATGGTCTCCGTCGTCGCCGTCATAGTCATCATGATCACGATGAATGTCCTGGTCGTGTCCATCGGGGAGAGGGTGCCCGAGATCGGGACCCTCAGGGCTCTCGGCGCCAGGAAGCGCTTCATACGCAGGATGATACTCCTTGAGACGAGCTTCCTCTCGGTGATAGCCGGAATCCTGGGCCTCGGGCTCGGCTACGTACTGCTCATGGCGCTCAGGCGTACGGGAATCGCGGCGCCCAACCTCTTTTTCGAAGCCATATTCGCGGGTAGGAGACTCGTGCCCAGCATTTCTGTCGGGGCGGCGCTACGCGCCTTCATCTGGATATTCGGCATGAGCATCCTCTCGTCCCTCTATCCGATCGCGATCGCGCTGCGAATCAAACCTGTCGTCGCCATGCAGGGCGAGTGAGGAGAATGCGATGATCCGAGCAACCATGGCCCTGCGCAACACGCTCAGGCAGCCGAGAAGGACCCTTCTGCTGGGAGGGGCCATAGCGTTCGGCGTGATAGTCATCTGCCTCGCCAGCGGATTTACGGCGGGCATGGAACAGGCTGTGCAAGCCAATGTCACTCTCTTTTCCGCGGGACACATACTCGTGAACGGCTTCAGCGCGAGCGCGTCAGGGAGGGCTCAGGCCAGGATCGAGGATCCCTCCCTGGAAGCCAAGGCGAGGGAAATCCTGCCCGAGGCGATAAGCGTCTCCCCCACCGCCCAGTCCCAGGCGACGATAGTGTTCGGCTCCAGGGAACAGCAGTTGCGGGTGAGGGGAGTCGACTGGTCCGGGGACAGGCTCTTCTCGAGGAGCCTCATCCTCACCCAGGGCGACTGGATTTCGGCCGTTAAGGACAGGTCCCTGCTCATGGGAGCCCAGTCGGCCAGAAGATTCGGCCTGGGACTGGGCGACTCGGTATTCGTCCGGCTTTCGACGGTGACGGGCCAGCAGAACGTCATGGAATACACTCTCGGAGCCGTCTATGACGATGCCGCCGCAGGGGGAATGACGACAGTCCTGGTCCCGCTCGCGAACATCCTGGCCGACCTGAACATGAAGGACGGGCAGTACCAGTCGCTCGCGATCTTCCTGCCCGACGCGTCCTCCGCCGACTTGAGCGCGGCGAGACTCTCCGAGGGGTTGAAGGCCGCGGGCTTTCAGCTGAGGGTTGCCCCGGCGGGCGCTCAGGCCAGTGCCCAGGCGGGTGGACTTGCAGGAAGCCCGGCAGGAAGCCCGGCAGGAAGCCAAGCTGCGCCGCAATCGGGCGCCCAGACGTTCCAAGCCTCTCCCGGGGGCGGAGGCGGCCAGGGAAGAATCGGCGGAGGGATGGGCGCCTTCCCGCCCTCGGGAGCCATGACCCCGGGCTCGACCTTCCTCAGGGTGGCCACCGTAACCGAACTCTCGGGACAGATGGGCGCCGTGCTGGGATCCGTCCGCTGGATCGGCCTCACTATTTTCGCCATCATGCTTCTCCTGACCATGGCCGGCATCACCAACACCTACCGCATGGTACTCATGGAACGCACGAGGGAGATCGGCATGCTCCGCTGCATAGGGTTCAGGCGGGCCGATATATTCCGGATCTTCGTCTACGAGGCGCTGATGATCGCCATCGCGGGCAGCGTCGCGGGAATTCTTGCCAGTCTGCCCCTGGGCTTTCTCATCCATCTCATACCCTTCGATCCCGCCGGGGATCTGGGATCGGCCCTTTCCCGGGGGAGACTGCTCTTTTCCCCGGAAATCCTGTCCCTGGCCTTTGCCAGCATCTGCGTGGCGGCGGCCAGCGTCATAGCGGTATTCGGTCCCGCGAGACGGGCATCCAGGCTTCTGCCGGCGGAAGCATTACGCAAGACAGCATAAGGAGATAGCCATGAATGTGCGAACAAGGTCCCTTGTCGGGAAGATAGGCTTGCTGATCCTTCTGGGCGCGGCTTTGTCCGGCGCTCAGGCGCAGAATGGCCCGGGAGGAGGGATGCCTCCAGCCGGGATGTTCGGCGATACCGAACTGACCCTCCCGACAGGCAAGGACGTCAAGGACTATACGGGCAAGGAATTCCTGACACTGATCCGGGCCACGGACATCAGGTCGAGTTTCTACGACAGCGACATGACGGCGACCATCACCATGGTTTCGGTGAGTCCCGAACGCGGCACTTCCACGCGCAAGGAAATCATCTACCGCCGGGACAAGGACGATGCCTTCCTGATGCTCACCCTGGAGCCCGAATCCCGGAAGGGACAGGGCATGCTCCGCGTGGACAACAACATGTGGCGGTATGACCCGACCTCGAGAAAATTCACCCATACCACGCTGAAGGAGCAATACGAGAACACGACGGTCAGGAATTCCGACTTCAAGCGTTTCCAGCGCGCCATGGACTACGATGTCGTCAGCGTCGACAGCGGGAAACTGGGCAAGTACGAGGTCTGGGTCGGGCAGCTGAAGGCGAACAACGATGAAGTGCCCTTTCCCTTCATCACGATGTACATAGAGAAAGAGAGGAACATCGTGCTCAAAGTCGAGGAGTTCAGCCTTTCCAAGGTGCTGCTGAGGACGGCCTACTACACGAGCTACGTGCAGATAGGCAAATCCTTCGTGCCTACGGTGCAGATCTTCCAGGATGGGCTCATTCCGGAAAAACGCACGCAGACCACCTATACGAACATATCGACCAAGCCCGTGCCCGATGACGTGTTCTCCAAGAATTACCTCGAACGCATGAGCCAATAGGAGATTATCGTGAAATACCCCATTCCCCGGGCTCTGCCCCGCCTGGCTTTCTCCCTGCTGGCGGCCGCGTTTATGGCGGCGCCCGTCCCGGCCCAGGACATCACCGATACCAAGACCCCGCTCGACGAGTCGGCTATGTTCGGCGGCGAGAGCGATATAATCAAGGTCATAGACACGGATGTCGCGGCGGTGTCGGTCGTGGAACTCGTCGAGGACACGAAGACATATCCGGTCTTTCTCCTGGAGGGAACGACATCCGCGGGCATGCTGGGCTCCTTCGTGCCCCTGGGGGCGACCTCGCAGGACAGCCAGAGCATTTCCGGGGCCGTCGATCTCGATTCGATCTCCTTCACCTTCCTCCCTTCCAGGGATATGGCCTACAATGTCTCCATGTCCGGAACATTCCTGCCCTCAGAAGTAAGGGACTTTTCGGCCAGCGCCTATGCCGACCTCAGGGCGTCCGAGTTCACAAGGCTCTACGCCGCCGGTTCCTACGATTACAACCTCTCCTCGAGCTCCACGAGCCTCGTCGAGCAGACCGAGGGCTTTTCTCTCGATGAACTCTTTATCGACACGGCCATCGATCGCACCTTCTTCTTCAGGATGGGAAAGCAGAGGATCCGTTGGGGAGTGGGCAACTGGTACAAGCCCGCCGATGTGCTGAGTCTCTCCGCCATCGATCCCGACAATCCGCGCGCGGAACGGGAAGGACCTTTCGCGTTCAAGGCCGACATGCCCTTCGGCCTCAACCATGCCACACTGTACGTGGTGCCTCCCACCGATCCGGAGAACCTGGATCAGTTCTCCATAGCCCAGAGGACGGATTTTGTCGCCGGGGGCTTCGAGCTGACCCTGGCGGGATTCTACAGGACAGACATGGCGGCAAAACCCAGAGCCATGTTCATGTTCACCGGCGCATTGGGAAGCCTGGATGTCTACGGCGAGAATGTCCTGGCCCTGGGTTCGGACAGGATATATGTCCGGCCGGACGGGATAGGAGGATACGAAACCTATTCGATCGAGAACCGGCCGGTTTTCCAGTCCACGCTGGGAATCAAGTATTCCAGGATGACCTCCGACGGATTCGCCGCGAACTTCCACCTGCAGGGCTATTACAACGGCGCGGGCTACACGGATTCGTCCATTCTCGGGAATGCCCTGGCGAAGGCCAAGATCAAGGAAATCGAGGGTTATACCTCGGCGGACATCTCGGCCTCGGGAGCAGGCATGTACTACCTGGCCGGAAGCTTGAGTTTTTCGTTCAGGCAGGGACGCGGCGCCTCCATGCTCAACACCTCGCTCAGCGGCTACGTCCTCCACAACTTTTCGGACGATTCCACGAGGCTCAAGCCAGCCTACACCCTCTCGATAGGAAGCGGGGGCTCGCGCTTCGAGATGGAACTCTCAGCCGTTTCTTCCTTCGGCCTTGCCGGTTCCGAATATGCCCCGAGGGGCAACGCGGTGACCCCGGCCCTGGAAATGACTATCCTGAACCAGGTGGTCGTGGCTGTCAGCGCTCCCCTGCGACTGGATTCCGGCTATGGCATCACGAAGGCCGGCGCCGAGCTGAGCCTGTACTGGAACATTCTCGATTTCGAGAGACGTTGAGGTGGAAACATGAGAGGAAAAATCCTGATAGTCGAGGATACGAGCGAGCTGGCCGAACTCTACGCCCTCTATCTGACGAGGGAGGGCTTCGAATGCACGATAGCGGCCGATGCGGAAACCGGCCTTCCCCTGGCTCTCTCCAGGGAGCAGGGGTGGAATCTCGTCATACTCGACCTCAACCTGCCGGGGATGGACGGTTTCGAGTTCCTCGAGAGGCTCAGGAAGACATCGATGCTGCCGGTGATGATCCTGACGGCGAGGGAGGCCGAGGAGGACGTCATCCATGGCCTGGGCGTGGGCGCCGACGATTTCGTCACGAAACCCTGCCCTCCGCGGGTCCTCGCCGCCCGTGCCCGGGCTTATATCCGCAGGGCTCAGGTGCCGGCTCTCGGCCGCGACGGATCGGTCTGGCGATTCGGGCCCTTCGAGCTGGATTCCGATGCCCTCTTCCTGACGAAGGACGGGGTTCCCATCAATCTCTCGCCCAGGGAGTTCGGTATCCTCCAGGCCCTCATCGAGGCGAAAGGCAAGTCCTTCACGCCCGAAGAGCTCTACGACAAGGTGTGGGGGCAGAGCTTCGGCGATGTCAGCGCCGTCGGGGTATATATCCAGAGGTTGAGGCGCAAGATAGAGGATGATCCCGCCGTCCCTCGCTACATCCAGACGCAGTACGGCCTCGGATACCGGTTCAACCCGGAAAGCCTGGCATAGGAGTTGAGCATGAGGCTGAAAACCCAGTTCGCCGTCCTCACCGCGGCGGTTACCCTCCTGCCCGTGTTCTTCGGCATCATATTTTTCGGATTCCAGCAGGCTCCGCGGGATCCGAGGGCTCCGTCCAGGGAATTCATCGAAGGCATATCGGCCAAATGGCATGGAGGCGAGGAGCTCACCGTGGATGCCATGAAGGCTGAAGCGGAGAGCGTGGGTATGCCGCTCAGGGAGGTGGCCCTGCTCGAAGCCGACGGCAGCGTCATCCTTTCGACCTTTCCCCACATCGTCCAGGGCAGCCGGATAGCCCTCACGGATCTCGCCCCGCAGGCGCGTTCCCCTTCGGCCGGAACCGAGGGAAATACCGACCGAGGAAGCGGACCGCGGCCCGAATTCAAGCTCATGCCCCTGGATTCGGGGCGAAAGGACAGCCCTCTCATCCTCTTCGATATCCAGCCCTTCTGGACCAAGCAGGACATGCGCAACAGGACCATCGTCCTCGTGAGCAGCTTCGCGCTCATACTTTTCGTCGTATCCGGAGTCATATCGCTCATAATCCTCCGATCTATAAGCCGGGCGATCAAGACTCTCGAGAAGGATACGGCCATCGTGGCGACGGGGGATCTGGACCACGAGGTCGCGGGCTCCGGCAATCACGAGATCCTCCTTCTCGCCAAATCCATCAACCTCATGAGGCTGAATCTCAAGGACATGCTTGTCAGGCGGTCGAAGATGCTCATGGGAGTCAGCCACGATCTCAAGACGCCCATAGCCCTGATCCAGGGTTATGCCGACGCCCTGGCGGACAATGTCGCCGGAGACGAGGAAACCAGGGACAGGTATCTGCAGATAATCCGGAGCAAGGCCAAGCAGCTGGAGGACCTCACCGGCGAGATCATAGACTTCATGAAGATAGGAGGGGAGGGCAGCATATCCGTGGGAGAGGTGGACCTGGCCGAGCTTCTCGGGACTCTGGGCCAGCGGTTTTCAAGCGATGCCCGCCTCCTGCAGAGGGAGCTCGTCTGGGGCTTCGGGGAGGAAGCTTCCCCGCAGCCGGCCTTCGCCCTTCCGTCCGTCGCCATGAACAGGCTTCTCGTGGAGAGGGCTATCGAGAATCTCGTGACCAATGCCTTCAGGTATTCGAGGGATCAGGGGAAGATCACGCTCAGGCTCATCCAGATAGGGGGAACACCGGCTTTTTCAGTGGTCGACGACGGGTCGGGCATCGCCGATGAGGATGTGCCCTTCGTGTTCGATGCCTTCTACAGGGGCAGCCATTCCAGGAAGGACGGCGGCCACGGGTTCGGCCTCACCATCGTCAAGGCGACGGCCGATCTCCATGGGTGGACGGTATCGATCGGCAAGCGGCGGGACGGGCTGGCGGGCACCGAGGCCCTCCTCGTGATGCGCTGAGGCTTTGCCGCAGGCGCAGCCATACACTCCGCAGGCGCGCCGCCTGACCCTCATGAGTTGCGCCGGGACCCCCTCAAGCGCCGAAGCGGGCCTTCGTCGTCCAGAGGCCGAGGGCGGGGTTGGGGACGAAGAATATCCTCTCCCCGTCGGGAAGCCTGTTCCATCCCAGGCTCATCTTCTTCACGTCGTATTTCTTCATCATTTCCCCGAGCGATGCGTAGCCGAATCCCACGCCCTCGATCTCTTCCCTGGAGACGCCCTTTCCCGGGGCGTAGGTTATCCTGAATCGCCCTTCGCTCGATCCGTGGATGAGGTGGGCCGCCGCCGACAGGCTTCCGGCCAAATCCTCGTTGCGACTCACGAATTCCCTGATCTCGGGGGATGAGCGGTAGCCGTATTTCCGTATGAGGGCGTCGATGCCCTTATCCTCGCCGAAGTGCGCGAGACCCGGCGCCAGAATGACGAGTTCGCCCTTGTCGGCCATGGCCATTCTCGTCCTGTAGACAGCCTTGTTGCCCAGCCATGTGCTGCGGAATTCCGAAGGATCCAGCCAGACTACGGCCTTGTCCACATCCTCCTCCAGCAGGTCGATGTTGACGAGGCGCGAAAGCGCGGCGGCCATCTCGAAGCATTCGACATCGTCGCCGGCATAGAATCCCCTCATGACGAGGCTTCCGGCCTCATTCCTGCCCATCACGGTGAGGATCCAGAGTATGGGCGGCAACTTGGGCCTGGCCAGCTCGAAGGCCTTGGTGAATACCCTGCGAACTGGCGTATCCGCCCTGCCCATCATCTTTTCCATGCCGTAGGCCGCGCCGAGGAAGTGGCTCCTGTCGATGGCCTCCTTGCCTCCCGTCCCCACGAAGATGTTCTTGGCGTGATTGGCCATGCCCACGACTTCATGGGGGACCACCTGACCTATGGAGACTATGGCGTCGAAGTCTCCCGAAACCAGGGCTCCGCTAGCCTGGACGGGGTAGTCGTAGTCCACGACGCCCTTGCCGACCTCCCTGATGAAGGAGGCGGGAATACTGTCCAGTTCCACGGGATCCTTTCGCCAGTCATGCACCCTGAACAGCCGGCGCGGCGTGCCCGGATACATGGCGGCGATCTCCTCATCCGTCATGGGGGCATGGGTTCCCAGCGCAGGCAGGACTGCCCGAAGCCTTTCCCCGAGGCGTCCGTACATGAGGTCGGTGATTCTTCCGGCTTGGGAGTGATATCGCGTGATGTCGGGAGGGACGGCTATGATCCGGCCCGCTCCCCCGATGCCGGCGAGCGCCTGCGCGACCAGGCCGGCGAGAATATCCTGCCCGATTTCCTCTTCGACTGAGCCCCTGGCCGCGAAAATCATACGCACTCCCCGACGCCGTCGCGTCTCTCCATCGTTGTATCTGAATAGTACTGATGCCGGACAGCCTGTTCAAGATCGTTCCCGTGCTTGACCAGAACCTTCTTCCGCGCTATAGCAGATACATCCGTAAGGGAGGATTCATGAAAGTCCTGAGCAAATATTCGGTCGGAACGGGTGACAGATTCGGCAGACAGGGAGAAGCCCAGATCCATGCCTTCCAGATTCTCGCCGCCAGGGGTGTCGATGCCTCCATCGTCTGGAACAAGAGCAACCGCGAGCATAGCATAATCGGCACCGAGCCTCGCGACCAGCGGGAAGCGGCGGATGCCGCCGTCGCCGCGACCCGGTTTTCCGGCCAGTACTGCGTCGACGCGGACCATATCGGCCTTCAGAATGTCGACAAGTTCATTCCCTGGTGCGATTTCTTCACCATCGACGTGGCCGATTTCATCGGAAAGTCCGCCTCCCTTGAAAGGATCGAGGCCTTCGTCGCCGCACAGGCCGGTCTGGCCGGGCATCCGACCGCTCCCGTCTCTATCTCTCCCGAAACGATAAGAAAAAGCGCCGAGAAATATCTGTATGCCATCGACGAGGCCGCCAAGGTTTACGCCAGGATCCTCGCCTCCAAACCCGACGGCAATTTCCATATCGAAGTGTCCATGGACGAAACCGACGAGCCCCAGACCCCCGCCGAGATGGCCGTCATCCTGGCGGGCCTGGCCGAAGTCGGAGTCCCCGTGCAGACCATCGCCCCCAAGTTCTCCGGCCGCTTCAACAAGGGCGTGGACTATGTCGGCCTCGTGGACGATTTCCTCAGGGAATTCGAGGACGACGCCAAGGTGGCGGTCTGGGCAGCCAAGGCCTTCTCACTTCCCTCGAGCCTTAAGCTGTCCATCCACACGGGCAGCGACAAGTTCAGCCTCTATCCCGGAATCGGGAAGATCATCAAGAGGCTGGGCTGCGGTCTCCATCTGAAGACGGCTGGAACCTCCTGGCTCGAGGAGGTCATCGGCCTGGCGGAGGCCGGCGGCGAAGGGCTCTCTTTGGCCAAGCGGATCTATGCCCAGGCCTACGCGCGATACGAGGAACTCTCCAAACCCTATGCCACCGTCATCGACATCTCCATGGCCAGGCTTCCGGCGCCTGCCGAGGTGAATGCCTGGGATTCGGCCGCCTTCGTGTCCGCGCTGAGGCATGACGGCAGGAATCCCCGCTACAACCGGGACCTGCGCCAGCTCCTCCATGTGGGCTTCAAGGTCGCCGCCGAGATGGGCAACGAATACCTGGACGCCCTGGAGATCTACAAGGCCAGCATAAGCCGCAACGTGAGCCTCAATCTTTTCGAACGGCACCTGACCCCTCTGTTTCTCGGATAACCGGGCATGAATGCCGGGAGCCCCCGTTTCAGGATAGGCATTCGCGGCCGCCTTCTCGCCTTCCTGGGGATAGCCGTGGTCTTCATCGTGGCGATGGAGATCATGGCCCAGAGGGCTACCTACAGAGTGGCCGAGGAATATGAGAGCCGCCTCGACCATTATCACCTCGTCCACCGCATGCGCGTGGCCCTCAATACATTCCGGCAGGACGCCGACCGCTTCCTCAGGGATCCTTCCTCGATGCCCGTGGAAAGGCTGTACGAAGCCATCTCCGCCCTTTCGGCGCTGGACCATTCCCTGTCGCCCCTCGAGGACCTCTCCGTGGATGCGGGATTCGAAGTCCGCGCCACCGGCTATGGCCTCGACGCCTATTTTCCTCTGGCGGGACGGTCCTTTTCCCTCAGGTCGGCGGGCAGAAGCGATTATTATGCCGATTTCGCGAGGGCCGAGAGGATAGCCGGCTATGTCGACATGTACCTTTCCC